>NZ_JPJC01000105.1:33687-38583 GCF_000733135.1 Sphingomonas sp. FUKUSWIS1 | reverse complement strand
CGCTGCTGCGGCTCGCCACGCCGCTGGTCGGGGCGAACCTGATCCAGATGGCGGTGTCCGCGGTCGACGTGATCTTCGTCGCGCGGCTCGGCACGGTCGATCTTGCCGCCGCGACGCTCGGCGTGTTCGTCTTCAACCTGCTGATGTTCGCGCTGATCGGGCTGACCAGCGCGGCGGCGCCGCTGATCGCCGCCGAACTCGGCCGCCGCGCGCATGCCGTGCGCGAGGTCCGGCGCAGCGTGCGGATGGCGCTGTGGCTCGGGATCCTCGGCTCGCTCCCCGTCATCCTAGTCCTCACGCAGGGCGAAACGCTGATGCGGCTCGCCGGCCAGGACCCGGAGGTCGCGCGCCGCGCCGGCCGGTTCATGACGATCATCGCCTTTGCGCTGCTGCCCGGCGTGCTCGCGGGCGTTATGCGCACCGCGGCGGCGGCGCTCGGCCGGCCGGGCTGGGCGTTTCTCGTCACCGGGCTTTCGCTGCTCGTCGGCATCGCGGGCAACTGGCTGCTGGTGTTCGGCAATCTCGGCTTCCCCGCGCTCGGGCTGGAGGGCTCGGCGCTCGCCAGCGTCGCCAGCCTCGGCGTGATGATGATCGCGTATGGCGTGATCCTGACGACCGACCGGCGGCTGCGGCGCTTCCACCTGTTCGGCCGCTGGTGGCGGACCGAATGGTCGCGCTTCCACGAGATCGTCCGGCTCGGCACGCCGATCATGCTGACCTGGATCTTCGAAGGCGCGCTGTTCGGCGGCGCGGCGCTGCTGATGGGGCTGATCGGCGTCGCGGAGGTCGCGGCGCATGCGATCGCGCTCAACATTGCCGCGGTCGCGTTCCAGGTGCCGTTCGGCGTCGCGCAGGCGGCGACGATCCGCGTCGGCATGGCGTACGGCGCGCAGGACCGGGTCTGGATCACCCGCGCGGGCAATGTCGCGCTGGTCGTCGGGATCGGCTTCATGGCGGCCAGCGCGCTGCTGATCTGGGCGGTGCCGCGGCTGATGATCGGCGTCTATGTCGATCCCGACTTGCCGCAGAACGCGGTCGTCGTCGCGCTCGCGCTGCGGTTCCTCGGCGTGGCCGCGGTGTTCCAGCTCGTCGACGGCGCGCAGGCGGTCGCGGCAGGCGTGCTGCGCGGGTTGCAGGACACCCGGACGCCGATGCTGATCGCGCTGTTCGGCTATTGGGTGATCGGCTTCGGCACCGCGATCCTGCTCGGCTTCCGCACGCCGCTTGCGGGCGAGGGGGTGTGGTGGGGGCTGTTCGCAGGGCTCGCGGTCGTGTCGGTGCTGCTGCTGTGGCGCTGGTCGCGGCGTGATCGGCTGGGGCTCGTCCTGACCCGCGGAATGTAACGATTGACGCGATTTTCGATTGGACGCCCGTTGACGATGCCGGGGACGCGGCACATATGACGGCTGTTGGCACTCGATATCGTCGAGTGCCAGAAATCTGTCACAAACCTAAAGGACATGGATCCCATGAACTTTCGTCCGTTGCACGACCGCGTGCTGGTGAAGCGCCTCGAAGCCGAAGAGAAGACGGCTGGCGGCATCATCATCCCCGACACCGCCAAGGAAAAGCCGCAGGAAGGCGAAGTCGTCGCCATCGGCACCGGGACCCGCGCCGAGAACGGCACGATCACCCCGCTCGACGTCAAGGCTGGCGACAAGATCCTGTTCGGCAAGTGGTCGGGCACCGAGGTCAAGGTCGACGGCGAAGATCTGCTGATCATGAAGGAATCGGACATTCTGGGCATCGTCGGCTGACGCCGACGTGGCCTGGACCGCCCCTTAGGGCTGGTCCGGACCGCGCTCAAAAATACCGTTTTCGTCTCAACATTCACAACATTCGTTTGAAAGGGTAGCTGACATGGCTTCCAAGGACGTAAAATTCGGTCGTGACGCGCGCGAGCGCATCCTCCGCGGCGTCGACATCCTCGCCGACGCGGTCAAGGTGACCCTGGGGCCCAAGGGCCGCAACGTCGTCATCGACAAGAGCTTCGGCGCACCGCGCATCACCAAGGACGGCGTCACCGTCGCCAAGGAGATCGAGCTCAAGGACAAGTTCGAGAACATGGGCGCGCAGATGCTGCGCGAAGTGGCCTCGAAGACCAACGACATCGCCGGTGACGGCACGACCACCGCGACGGTTCTGGCACAGGCCATCGTCCGCGAGGGCATGAAGTCGGTCGCAGCGGGCATGAACCCGATGGATCTGAAGCGCGGCATCGATCTCGCCGTCGTCAAGGTCGTCGAGGACGTCAAGGCGCGTTCGAAGCCGGTTTCGGGTTCAAAGGAAGTGGCGCAGGTCGGGATCATCTCGGCCAACGGCGACCGTGAAGTCGGCGAGAAGATCGCCGAAGCCATGGAGAAGGTCGGCAAGGAAGGCGTGATCACCGTCGAGGAAGCCAAGGGTCTCGAATTCGAGCTCGACGTCGTCGAAGGCATGCAGTTCGACCGCGGCTATCTCTCGCCCTACTTCATCACCAACCCCGAGAAGATGACCGTCGAGCTTCAGGATCCCTACATCCTGATCCACGAGAAGAAGCTGTCGAACCTGCAGGCGATGCTCCCGATCCTGGAAGCCGTCGTTCAGTCCGGTCGTCCGCTCCTGATCATCGCCGAGGACATCGAGGGTGAGGCACTCGCCACGCTCGTCGTCAACAAGCTGCGCGGCGGCCTGAAGGTCGCAGCGGTCAAGGCACCCGGCTTCGGCGATCGCCGCAAGGCGATGCTCGAGGACATCGCGATCCTGACCAAGGGCGAGATGATCTCGGAAGACCTCGGCATCAAGCTCGAGACCGTCACGCTCGGCATGCTCGGCACCGCCAAGCGCGTCACGATCGACAAGGACAACACCGTCATCGTCGACGGTGCCGGCGATCACGAGACGATCAAGGGCCGTACCGAAGCGATCCGTCGCCAGATCGAGAACACCACCAGCGACTATGACAAGGAGAAGCTCCAGGAGCGTCTTGCCAAGCTCGCCGGCGGCGTTGCCGTGATCAAGGTCGGCGGTTCGTCGGAAGTCGAAGTCAAGGAGCGCAAGGACCGCGTCGACGACGCGCTGCACGCAACCCGCGCAGCCGTCGAAGAGGGCATCGTCCCCGGTGGTGGTACGGCGCTGCTGTACGCGACCAAGGTGCTCGACGGCCTGACCGGTGCGAACGAGGACCAGACTCGCGGTATCGACATCGTTCGCAAGTCGCTGACCGCTCTGGTTCGCCAGATCGCGCAGAATGCGGGTCATGACGGTGCGGTGGTTTCGGGCAAGCTGCTCGACGGCAACGACTCGAACATCGGCTTCAACGCCGCGACCGACACCTACGAGAACTTGGTGGAAGCCGGCGTGATCGATCCGACCAAAGTCGTCCGCACCGCGCTGCAGAACGCGGCATCGGTCGCAGGCCTCCTGATCACGACCGAAGCGGCCGTGAGCGAAATGGCCGAAGACAAGCCCGCCATGCCCATGGGCGGCGGCGGCGGCATGGGCGGCATGGGCGGCATGGACTTCTGATTTCGAACGGGAGGAGCGACGCTCCTCCCGACACGAAATCAGAACGGCCGGCGGGCTGGACGGCGAAAGCCTCCAGTCCCGTCCGACGAAAAGGGCCGGCTTTGCCGGTCCTCCGTTCCGACCAAGACGACCCAAAGCAAAAGGGCCGGGGAGCGATCCCCGGCCCTTTGTCCGTCCTCACTATTGCCGAAAAAGCCTCAGCGGTTCTTCATCGCCGCGATCAGCTTCTTCACTTCCTGGCTGCGACCCCGCGGCATGATCAGCACGTCGTTGCCGCTCGCCACCACGATCAGGTCCTCGACCCCGACCAGCGCGACCTTGACGCCGTCGCTGCGCACCAGACAGTTCTTCGTGTCGATCGCCAGCACGCTGCCGTCGCCATCGCCGCGATGCGCATTGCCGTCCTCGTCGCGCGCGCTGATCGCATGCAACGCGTCCCAGCTGCCGACGTCGTTCCAGCCCATCGCCACCGGCACCACCGCGACGCGGTCGGCCTTTTCCATGACCGCATAGTCGATCGAATCATCGGGCGACGCGGCAAAGGCCTCGGCATCGGGATAGACCCGCGTGCCTTCGCGGCGGGCGAGCTTCATCGCATCGGTCGTCGCGACCAGGATGCCGGGATCATGCTGCGCCAGCGCGGCGAGATAAGCATCGGCGCGGAACAGGAAGATGCCGCCATTCCAGGCATGATCGCCCGAAGCCAGCATCGCCTCCGCCTTGTCGAGCGGCGGCTTCTCGACGAAGCGCGCGACGCGGTGGACACCCGCGGCCAGCTCCTCGCCGACCTGGATCCAGCCATAGCCGGTTTCAGGCGCGTCGGGGGCGATGCCGAACGTCACCAGCCAGCCCTGCGCGACCATCGGCAACGCCGCGGCGATCGCGGCGTGGAAGGCGGGCAGGTCGGCGATGACGTGATCGGACGGCATGACGAGCATCGCGTCGCCGCTGCCGGCACCGGTCTCGCCCGCGGCGATCGCCGCCAGTGCGATCGCGGGTGCGGTGTTGCGGCCCATCGGCTCGAGGATCAGCGCCTGTGCCTCGGCGCCCGCGTCTGCCAGCTGCGCTTCGACCAGATCGGCGTGCGCGGCGTTGGCGACGACGATCGGCGCGGCGAAACGTTCGCCCTGCGCGCGGCCTGCGGTCAGCTGCAACATGGTCTGGTCCGCGGTCAGCGCGAGCATCTGCTTGGGCATTTCGGGACGCGACATCGGCCACAGCCGGGTGCCGGAACCGCCGGACAGAATCACGGGTATAATCGTTCGAACTGTCATGCGACCTCCACTCGGGAGACCGTATAACGACCAATCCGGGACTTCCAATCGCAAACCACCCCGCCAGCGCGCGGTCTTCAGCCTTTGTTTGCGAATTGGTGCAAAGAGACAGCTA
>NZ_JPJC01000105.1:0-33486 GCF_000733135.1 Sphingomonas sp. FUKUSWIS1 | reverse complement strand
CTGGGTGGTCCGCGCGCATCAGATCGGCATGGCGGTCGAGCCGATCCACACGCGCGTGCTCCAGCTTGCGACCTTTGCCGCGGCGTTGCAGATCGCGCTGGTCGCGGTCGGTGCCTATGGCGTCGCCTCGTTCCTGTCGCTGCGGTTCGCCGCCGCGCGGCTCGCGGTCGCCTTCTCGCTCGGCGTGATCTTCCAGTCGCTGATCTTCTTCCTGGTCCCCGCGCTCACCTTCTGGCGGTCGAACCTGCTCTATGCGACACTGATCGCCGCAGTCCTGCTGGTGACGGTCCGCGCGGTGCTCGGCCGCGCTCTAGGCGGCGACACGTTCAAGCGACGGATCGTCGTGCTCGGCGCGGGCCATCGTGCCGCACGCATCCTCGCTCTGTCGCAACAGCCTGGGATCAACTTCGTCGCAGCGGGCTTCGTCGCGATGGGCGAGGCGGAGGCCGTGGTCGACGGTGCGATTCCGCGCGCCGACATCCCGAACCTGGCGGCGCATATCGTCGACCTGAACGCAGGCGAAGTTGTCCTCGCGCTCGAAGAGCGGCGCAACGCGCTGCCACTCAAGGATCTGCTCCGTGTCCGCACGACCGGCGTCCAGGTCATCGAGATTTCGACCTTTCTCGAACGCGAGACCGGGCGGATCGATCTCAACAGCGTGAACCCGTCCTGGCTGATCTTTTCCGACGGTTTCGCCAGCGGCCGGATGCTGTCGAGCGTGTTCAAACGCGCGTTCGACATTGTCGCCAGCCTGATCCTGCTGGCGGCCACGCTGCCGGTCATCCTGGTCACCGCGCTTGCGATCAAGCTCGAGTCACGCGGCCCCGCCTTCTACCGCCAGCGGCGCGTCGGCCTGTACAATCAGGGGTTCGACATCCTGAAACTCCGTTCGATGCGGCAGGATGCCGAGATTGCGGGCAAGGCGGTCTGGGCGGCGGAGGACGATCCCCGGATCACGCGGATCGGCCGCTTCATCCGCAAGGTCCGCATCGACGAACTGCCGCAGACCTGGACCGTGCTCCGCGGCGAGATGAGCTTTGTCGGCCCGCGCCCCGAACGGCCGCAATTCGTCGACGAACTTGAAACCCAGCTGCCTTATTACGCCGAGCGTCACATGGTGAAGCCGGGCATCACGGGCTGGGCGCAGATCAATTATCCTTACGGCGCATCGATCGAGGATGCGCGGCACAAGCTCGAATATGATCTGTATTACGCCAAGAATTATTCGCCCTTTCTCGACATGCTGATCCTTTTGCAGACGCTCCGGGTCGTCCTGTGGCCGACCGGCGCGCGCTGAACGTGGCATGATTGCGCTGCTGATCCTGTGGACGCATGCGCTGGCCGCGCTGCTGTTCGGCGCGCTCGTGTTCAGGCAGGCGCAGCGGCCGGCCGGCAGCTGGTCGAACGCGGCTTTTGTCGGCCCGCTCGTCCTGACGACGCTCTGGGCGCTCGCAGTCTCGGGCATCGACTTTCGCGACGTCAGCACCCGGATCGCCGAGAGCGCGCGCTCCATCGCCTGGCTCGGATTCATGTTCGCGCTCGTACGCCGGGAACGCACCGGCAACCGCGCGCTGGGTGCGGTCTATGGGACCGTCGTGGCGATCGCGGTGATCGGCGCGCTGCTCGCAGTCGTCGAACTGGTGCCGATGGATGCCGATGCGCAGGCCCAGACCGAGTCGGCACGGCTCGTGTTCGGGATGATGGTGGCGATCAGCGCGCTGGTGCTGGTCCATCATCTGCATCAGGCAGCACGGGCCTCGCCCGACGCGGCGTGGCACGGCGGGCGTCTGGTCGTGGTCGCGGTCACGATCATGTGGAGCGTCGATCTGCTGCTGGCTGTCAGCGCCTATGTCGCGCCGCGCTGGACGCCTGTGATCGTTGCCGCACGCGGTGTCGCGATGATCGGCATGGCGCTGCTCCTGCTCGTCGCGGTCACCCGTCGCGGCGACTGGACGTTCGCGGTGTCGCGGCGCGTCGCCACCCGGTCCCTCGGCGCGATCGCGGTGATTAGCTATGTCGGGATCACCGCCGTCGCGACCAGCGTCGCCGACGCCTATGGCGGCGATCATGCGCGGCTGATCCAGACCGCGATCATCTGCGGTGCGACCGCCGCGCTGTTCGGGCTGTTGGCTACGTCGTGGCTGCGCGCATGGGCGAAGGTGAAGATCGCCAAGCACCTGTTTCGCCATCGCTATGATTATCGCGCGGAGTGGCAGCGTTTCACCGAGACGCTGGGCGCACCGGGCGACGGCGCCGCGCCGCTCGACGGACGGATCGTGAAGGCGGTGGCGGACCTGACCGACAGCCCGGGCGGTCTCTTGCTCGTCCCCGACGGCCTCGGCATGAGCAGCGCCGCCGCCTGGAACTGGGAGATGGCGACGGCGCCGGCACCGATGTCGGATCGGGCGCTGGCCGTGCGTCTTCGTCTCAGCCCGCGGATCATCGAACTCGACCCCGTACGACACGGCACGGCCCCGGCGGAGGAAATTGCGAGCGTGCCGCACTGGCTCAGCGCGTGTCCCGCCGCCTGGGCGATCGTCCCTCTGGTGCATGGCGGTGCACTGGTTGGCGCGATCATCCTCGCCCGTCCGCCGGTCGATCGCGCGCTGGACTGGGAGGATTTCGACCTGTTGCGCGTCGCGGGCCGGCAGGCGGCGAGCTACCTTGCCGAGGACCGCGCGCATGCCGCGCTCGCGGACGCGCAGCGGTTCGACGAGTTCAACCGCCGCTTCGCGTTCATCCTGCACGACATCAAGAATCTCGTCAGCCAGTTGACGCTGGTCGCGCGCAACGCAGAGCGTCACGCCGACAATCCGGCGTTCCGCGTCGACATGGTTGCCACTCTTCAGGACTCAGCCGATCGCATGAACGCGCTGCTCGCCCGGCTTTCACAAACGCACGCGGCCCCCAGCGAGCCGTTCCAGCCTGTGGATGTCGCAGCACTGGTCAACCGCGTCGTCGGCGCGCGTCGCGCACAGCATCCGATCGCGGCACAGGCGACCGGACAGGTGGTCGCCCGTGCGCAGGCGGCACGGCTCGAACAGGTGCTGGGCCACCTGATCCAGAATGCGATCGAAGCGAGCGACCGCGACGCTCCGATCGTCGTCGCGGTTGCGGCGAACGGCGCGACCATCGCGATCGACGTGATCGACCAGGGGTGCGGGATGAGCCCGGGCTTCGTCCGCCATCAGCTGTTCCGGCCGTTCGCTTCGTCCAAGCCGCTGGGGTTCGGGATCGGCGCGTTCGAGGCACTGCAACTGGTCGAGGCGATGGGCGGGTCGCTCGATGTCTTCAGCCGGGAAGGTGAGGGGACGCGGTTCCGCATATCGTTGCCGGCGGCCGATGCGATGGAGGCGGCGGCATGAGCGCATCGGCATCCCCTGTGGAGGCGCGCCCGGTGCTTCTGATCGTCGAGGACGATCTCGGGCTGCAGCGACAGCTGCGCTGGGCGTATGAGGGCTATGAGATCGTCGTCGCCAGCGACCGCGCCACCGCGATCGAAGCGGTTCGTGCGCACGAACCCGCCGTCGTCACGCTCGATCTCGGCCTGCCGCCCGATCCCGACGGCGTCACCGAAGGCTTTGCGACGCTGCGCGAAATCCTCGCGCTGAAACCCGATACCAAGGTGATTATCGCGTCCGGGCACGGTGCACGCGAAAGCGCGCTGACCGCGATCGCGGAGGGGGCGTGGGATTTCTATGCCAAACCGATCGATATCGACGTGCTCGGGATGATCGTCGCACGTGCGTTCCACGTCCATGGCCTCGAGGCGGAGAACCGGCGGCTTGCGGCGCGGGTGGCAGCGAGCGGGACGGGATTTGGCGGCGTGATCGCCGCCTCGCCCGAAATGGCGCTGGTGACGCGGACGCTCGAACGGGTCGCGCCCGCCAATGTGGCGGTGATGCTGCTGGGCGCGAGCGGAACGGGCAAGGAAGTGCTCGCGCGCGGTATCCATGATGCGTCGCCGCGCGCGCGGGGCAGGTTCGTCGCGATCAACTGCGCGGCGATTCCCGAGACGTTGCTCGAAAGCGAGCTGTTCGGTCATGAAAAGGGGGCGTTCACCGGCGCGATCAAGACCACCGAGGGCAAGATCGAACAGGCGGCGGGTGGCACGCTGTTCCTCGACGAGATCGGCGACGTGCCGCTGACGCTGCAGGTCAAACTGTTGCGGTTCCTGCAGGAACGGGTGATCGAGCGGGTCGGCGGCCGCAAGGCGATCCCGGTCGACACGCGGATCGTCTGCGCGACGCATCAGGATGTCGACGCGATGGTCGCGACGGGCCGCTTCCGCGAGGATCTCTATTACCGGCTGGCGGAAATCGTCGTGCGGATCCCTTCGCTGGCCGAGCGCAGCGGCGACGCGGCGCTGCTCGCGCGGCATTTTCTGGCCAGATATGCCAAGACGATGAATGCCGGCGTGACCGGCCTCGCCCCCGATGCGCGCGCGGCGATCGATGGCTGGAGCTGGCCGGGCAATGTCCGCGAGCTCGAAAACCGGATCAAGCGCGCGGTGATCATGGCCGACGGCAAGCTGATTACCGCTGCCGATCTCGACCTCGGCGGTACCGCCGACACGGCCGATGGGCTCAACCTGCGGGCGGCGAGGGAGGTGGCAGATCGCAAGGCCATCCGTCGTGCGCTGAGCCGTGCCGGGGGCAATATCTCGAGCGCGTCCCGGCTGCTCGGGATCAGCCGGCCGACGCTGTACGATCTGCTGAAAAGCTATGATCTCCATGCGTGACCCGCGATATCCGCTGTTGCGCCGCAGACGCGCACCGCGGCGACGGCGTGTGTTCACGCGGAGCCATGCCCGTCTGCTGACGATCGCGCTGCTCGTGGTGGCGGTCGCGGGGACGGCGACGCTGCTGACGCTGCGGCGCGATCCCCCCGATGCGCGACGCTTGCTCCGCGACGCGCGGATCACGCTGCAGTCGGGCAATTACAGCGCGGCCCGGTCCAATGCGCAGGCGGCGATCGCGGCGGCGCCGTCGAACGGGCCTGCGCATGTGGTCCTTGCACGCGCCCTGCTCGAACTGGGAGACGGGCTCGCAGCCGAGGCCGAACTGACCCGCGCGCGCGATGCAGGCATCGCGATCGCCACGCTCTACCCGTTCCAGGCGCAGGCGCGGCTGCTCCAGAATGACCCGGTCGGTGCGATCGAGGCGGCCGACCGCGCCGCACCGCGCCAGGCCGCCTATGCTCGCCGCATCCGCGCCGCCGCGCTGGCACTGCTCGGCAACGGCGCTGCAGCCCGCGTTGATCTTGGCCGCCTGGTGGCAGAGCAGCCTCGCGACGGGCGCAACTGGACTGCGCTCGGTCGCGTGGCGCTGGCTATCGGCGATGTCGGTACCGCCGCGGATGCTGCGACGCGCGCGGTCGCGCTGTTGCCGGATGAGCCCGCGGCGCTGACGTTGCAGGGCGAAATTGTCCGCCGGCGGTACGGCCTGGTCGCAGCACTCCCCTGGTTCGAGCGCGCGCTTGCACGCGATGCCTATTATCATCCGGCGCTGATCGAATATGCCGCCACGCTCGGTGATGCCGGGCGGTATCGCGCCATGCTGGCGGCGACGCGACGCGCGCAGCGGGCGCGACCCGGCAGCCCGCAGGCGCTGTATCTCCAGGCGGTGCTCGCGGCGCGCGCGGGCCGGACCGAACTCGCGCGCGGGTTGCTCCAGAAGACTGGCGGGGCGATCGACAGCATGCCCGGTGCGATCCTGCTCAGCGGTGTGCTCGACTATGCCGAGGGGCGGTTCGAACAGGCCGGCGCGATGTGGCGCGGTCTCGCGCGGCAACAGCCGCTCAACGTCAGCGTGCGCCGGCTGTTGGGCGCCGCGTTGCTGCGGTCGGATGATCCGCGCGGGGCGCGGGAGGTGCTGAGGCCGATCGTCACCCGTGCGGACGCCGACAGCTATGCGCTCGTGCTTTTCGCGCGTGCGGCAGCCGCCACCGCAACGACGGACCGTGAGCGCGAGGGTGTGGCGCAGGATCTCGATCGCGCAAACCGCGGTGCCACCGGGATGGCGACGGCCTTCGCGATCGACGATCAGGTCGGCACGCTCGACGCGGCGATCCTGCAGGTTCCGGGGGATCCGGGCGCTCTGCTGGCGGCGATTCGCGGCCGGATTCAAGCGCGCGCGCCGGGTGATGCGCTTGCCCGCGCCCGCAACCTTGCGCGGGCAAGCCCCGGCGCGCCCGCCGCCCAGTCGACGCTGGGCGACACCTTCGCGGTGGCGGGGCGTTACGCGGACGCTGCACCGCTCTATGCGCATGCCGCGGATCTCAGCTTCGACGAACCGACGATGCTGCGCCTGGTCGACGCGCTGAGCCGGGTCTCGCGCCAACGCGAGGCATCGACCGCGCTGGCCCTGTATCTTTCGCAAAATCCGCAAAGCCTGACCGGCCAGCGAATCCTTGGCCATTGGCACGTGATGGCAGGCAACTGGACCGCGGCGATCGAGACGCTCGAAGCGGTGCGCCGGCGGATCGGCAATCGTGACGCGGGGCTGCTGACAGATCTCGCGCGCGCCTATGCCGGGGCGGCGCCGCGTGACGGCGCAGATACGGCAGCGCTTCGCTATGCGCGCGCCGCCCATGCGCTTGCGCCGATGAATGCAGCGGCGACCGACGCCTATGGCATCGCGCTGGCGGGCGTCGGCAAGCTGGACGGTGCGCGGCAGGTGCTGACCAAGGCGGTAGCGCTGGCCCCCGGGGATCGCGCCATCGCCAGCCATCTCGCCCAGCTCCGTTAGACCTTGTCGCACGGCGGCGGTGCCGTCATGACCGCGCGATGACCGACCCGCTCGACAGGATCGCCGCCGCGCTCGAACGCCTCTCGCCGCCGCTGCCGCCAGTAGCGGACTGTCTGGCGTTTCCCGCCTATGTGTGGCGCAACCAGTCGCTCGTTCCGATCCGCGGTTTCGCCCCGCTGCCGCTCGATCTGCTTATCGGCATCAATCGGCAGAAGCACCTGCTGCTGGACATGGTCCGGCGGGTCGCCCGCGGCCACGCAGCGCATGACGTGCTGCTATGGGGCGCGCGCGGCACCGGTAAATCGGCGCTGGTGAAAAGCGTCGTCGCCGCGGTCCAGGCCGAACAGGGCAATGTCGCGCTGATCGCGATCGCCGACATGACCGCGCTGCCGGACCTGTTTGCGATGCTGGCACCCGTGGACCGCGCTTTCATCGTCTTCGTCGACGATCTCGGCATCGATACTTCGTCTGAGGCGCGTGTGCTGAGATCCGTGCTCGAAGGCGGTGCAGAGCCACGTCCCGCCAATGTGCGTCTGGCCGTGACGGCGAACCGCCGGCATCTGGCGCCACGCGATATCGCCGAACAGGAAAGTGCCATCAATCCACGCGATTCGATCGACGACCAGCTGGCGCTGGCGGATCGGTTCGGACTCAGTCTGGGGTTTCATGCCGTCGATCAGGACGGCTATCTGGCGATCGTCGCGGGCTATGCGGCGCTACACGACCTGCCATTTCAGCCCGACGAGGCCCTGACATGGGCAACGCAGCGGGGAAGTCGTTCCGGGCGTGTTGCCTGGCAGTATATCGTTGACTTGGCGGGGCGGTCCGGGCGCGCGATCAGCAAATAACGTAAAAAGGGCCGGCGCCTAAGCGCCGACCCTCAGAACAGCTTAGTTGCTGTCCGAATCGTTGTCGTTGTCGTCCTTGACGATGGCGACAACGCCGATCGCAACGACGCCAGCTGCGATCAGGCCGGCGATCACGCCAGCGCCTGCAGCCTTGTTCTTGCCGGTCGTTGCCGAACCGATGCGTGCCTTCGAAACCGACAGGCTCGACGCAGGGTTGGCAGGCGCAGCAACGGCTGCAACCGACGTGGACATCATAGCGATAGCGAGCGCGCTACCGGTCAGGTTCTTCAGCTTCATAAGACTCTCCAAAACGTACAATGGCGGGATGCTGCAACGCGGTAACATGTGTCAAGTTCCAAATGGTTCGGAACGGTTTAGCTGCCGCTATTCGCCAACCTGCTCCGCCAGTTCGAGCCAGCGGAGTTCCGCAGCCTCCTTTTCGGCGCGCGCCGCCTCGATCGCGGCGGTCAGCCTGGCGAAGGTCGCATTGTCGCGCATGTACAGGTTCGGCGCGGCAAGCTTTGCGGCATCGCTCGCGATCTGAGCGTCGAGCGCCTCGATCCGCTTGGGGAGCAACTCATAGTCGCGCTGATCCTTGTAGGTCAGTTTCGCGCGGGGCGCGGGGGCCGGCGGCGCGGTCGCGGCGACCTTCTTGGAGGCCCGCTTGCCGCTGGTCTGGGTCGCACGGCGCTTTTCCCAATCCTCATATCCGCCGGCGACGACATCGACGGTCCCGGACCCGTCGAGCCCGAGCGTGATCGTCACGGTCCGGTCGAGAAAGTCGCGATCATGGCTGACGATCAGGACGGTGCCGTCATAATCGCCGATCACCTCCTGCAACAGGTCGAGCGTTTCGAGGTCGAGATCGTTGGTCGGCTCGTCGAGCACGAGCAGGTTCGACGGCTTGGCGAATTCGCGCGCGAGCAGCAGCCGCGATCGCTCGCCACCCGATAGCGACCCGATCTTGGCGTCGACCATGTTCGGGTCGAACAGGAACTCCTTCAGATAACCGTGGATATGCTTGCGGACGCCGAGCACGTCGATCCAGTCGCCGCCATCGGCAACGACTTCGCGCACCGTCTTCTCGGGCGCCATCAGGCTGCGCTGCTGATCAATGACGACCGCATCGAGCGTCTTGGCGAGCTTGATCGTCCCGCCATCGGGTTCGATCTCGCCGGTCAGCAGCTTCAGCAGCGTCGACTTGCCCGCGCCGTTGCGGCCGACAATGCCGATCCGGTCGCCGCGCGTGACGCGCAACGTCAGGTCGCCGATGATCGTCCGGTCGCCATACGCCTTGGTGACGTGCTTCGCGTCGATCACGACCTTCGACTTGGTGTCATCGCTGCTGGTGACGAGGTTGGCCGAACCCTGCGGCCCGATCATCGAGGCGCGTTCGGCGCGCATCTCGTGCAGCTTGGTCAAGCGTCCCTGGTTGCGCTTGCGCCGCCCGGTGACGCCGCGAAGCAGCCAATGCTCTTCCAGCTTCAGGCGTGCGTCGAGCTTCTCGGCCTGGCGCTGTTCCTCGGCATAGACCTGTTCGGTCCACGCCTCGAATCCGCCGAAACCGATCTCCGCACGCCGGATCGCGCCGCGGTCGAGCCACAGGGTCTGCTTGGTGAGACGCGTCAGGAAGGTACGGTCATGGCTGATCACGACAAACGCGCCGCGGAAGCGCTTGAGCCAGTCCTCGATCCATTCGATTGCGCCGATGTCGAGATGGTTGGTCGGCTCGTCGAGCAGCAGCACGTCGGGGTCCTGCCCCAGCGCACGGACGATCGCCGCGCGGCGGCGCTCGCCACCCGAGGCGGATGCGGCTTCGCGCGACAGATCGATGCCGAGCTGATCGGCGATCGAGTCGGCTTCGTAGCTGACCGGCGCATCGTCGCCGCCCATCACGTAATCGCGCAGGGTCGCAAAGCCGCGCAGGTCGGGCTCCTGCTCGAGGATGACGACCCGCGTGCCTGGGACGATCGTCCGGCGGCCCTCATCGCCCTCGATGCTGCCGCCGAGCAGCTTGAGCAAGGTCGTCTTGCCCGCGCCGTTGCGCCCGATCAGCGCGAGGCGATCGCGCGGACCGATATGGATGTCGAGGTTGCGAAAAAGCCATCCAGAACCCTGGACAAGGCCGAGGCCTTCGAATGCGAGAATAGGTGCTGCCATGTCCGGGTCACCTAGGGTCGCCGGGTGATGCAGGCAAGTTACACTATGCTGTCGTCCTGCTGTCGCCCTCATTCACAGGCTGTTCAATGCGCCGGGCCTATGCCACCTCCATGAAGATGCTGCTGTTCCTGACAACTCTTGCTGCTTTCCCGATGCTGACGCCGTTGGCGGCGGGCGTTGCGGTGGCGCAGGCTCCCGATCAGCGACATGGCGACCAGCGTTCCGCCTTCGAAGCGCGCAGGACCGGCCGGTCGCTGTCGCTGCGCGAGATCGAGGCGCGGGTGATGCCGATGATGCAGGGCGCGCAGTATCTTGGCTTCGACTATGATGCGGGCAGCGGCATTTACACGCTGAAGTTCCTGCGCAATGGCAATGTGATCTGGGTCGACGTCGATGGCCGGACTGGCCAGATCATCGGCCGCACCGGCCAGTAGCCTGGCCGCGAGCAATTCAAGCGAGAGGATTATCATGCGCGTTCTGATCGTCGAGGACGAGCCGAATCTCGGGGCTCAGCTCAAGAATACCCTCGAGGGCGCCGGCTATGCGATCGACCTCGCAGTCGATGGCGAGGAGGGGCATTTCCTGGGTTCGACCGAGAATTACGACGCCGTCGTGCTCGACCTCGGTCTGCCCGAGATCGACGGCCTCACCGTGCTCGACCGCTGGCGCAAGGAGGGCAAGGTCATGCCCGTCCTCGTGCTGACCGCGCGCGACAGCTGGTCCGACAAGGTCGCCGGGCTCGATGCGGGCGCCGATGACTATGTGGCAAAGCCGTTCCAGAGCGAGGAACTCATCGCGCGCCTGCGGGCCTTGATCCGCCGTGCGAGCGGTAACGCCTCCTCCGAACTGACCGCCGGCGACATCCGCCTCGATACGCGCAGCGGCAAGGTGACGCGTGCGGGTGAGCCGGTGAAGCTGACCGCGCAGGAATATAAGCTGCTGAGCTATCTGTTGCATCACAAGGGCAAGGTCGTCAGCCGCACCGAATTGATCGAGCATATCTACGACCAGGATTTCGATCGCGATTCGAACACGATCGAGGTGTTCGTGACGCGTATCCGCAAGAAGCTGGGTCAGGACGTGATCACGACGATCCGCGGGCTTGGCTACAGCCTCGAAGATCCCGACGCCTGACCGACATGATTGCGCCGGACGCCTGATGAACACGCCCCCGCTGGCTGCCGACCTGCCGCTTCACGTGCAGGCCCGGGCGAAGGGATCGCTGTCGGGACGCATGATCCTGATCGCGGCGGTGTGGATCACGGTGCTGCTGGGGGCGGGCGGGTTTGCGCTCGACCGTGTCTTGTCGAGCGCGGTGACGCGCAATTTCGACGACCAGCTGGAGTATGTCCTCCGCTCGCTGCTGAGTTCGTCCGAGATCGGGCCCGAGGGCGAGGTGATCTTCACGCGCGAAGCCGCCGCCGACCAGCGGTTCCTTGAGCCCGGTTCCGGCCTGTACTGGCAGGTATCGGGCCGGGGGCGCGAGGATTTCCCATCACGCTCGCTCTGGGACCGCCGGCTGGCGTTCGGGTCGTCGCATGACGATCTGAACGTGCATTTCTACGACAGCAAACAGTTTCGCGACGAATCGCTGCGGGTCGTCGAACGTGACGTCGTCCTGCCCGGATCGAAGATCCACTGGCGCTTCCAGGTCGCGCAGGCTCGCGAAGGGCTCGATGCGCAGATCACGACGCTGCGGCGCACGCTGGTCCGCAGCTTCGCGCTGCTTGGCCTCGGCCTGATCATCATGGCCGCGATGCAGACCTTCTACGGGCTCTGGCCGCTGCGCCGTGTCCGCGAAGAGATTGCTCGGATGCGCGCCGGCCAGTCCAACCGGGTGGGCAGCGCGATGCCGATCGAGGTCGCGCCGATGGTCGAGGAACTGAACGCGTTGATCGAACATAACGAACGACAGGCCGAGGAAGCGCGACGGCATGCGGGCAATCTCGCGCATGCGCTGAAGACCCCGCTGACCGTGATCATGAACGCCGCGACCGCGCAATCGGACGATCTGGCCGATACCGTCATTCGTGAAGCGCGGACGATGCGGCGCCAGGTCGATCATCACCTCGCGCGTGCGCGTGCGGTCGGCCGGCGCGGCTCGGCGCATAGTCGTGCCGATGTCTGGCCAAGCCTCGAATCGGTCGAACGTGCGGTCGCCCGTCTGTATCGGCATGTCCGCATCGACATTACCGGCGACAAGACGCTCAAGGTTCATGTCGAACGCCAGGACCTCGACGAGATGCTCGGCAACCTGATCGAGAACGCCGCGAAATATGGCGGTGGCAGCGTCTTCGTGACGGTCGGCGCGCAGGCCGGGTTCGTCGAGTTCCTGGTCGAAGACGACGGCGTCGGGATCCCCGAGGAACAGCGCGTCCGCATCTTCGATCGCGGCGTGCGGCTCGATACGGGCAAGCCGGGAACGGGGCTGGGGCTCGCGATCGTCCGCGACGTCGCCGAGATCTACGAGGGCACGGTCGGGCTCGAGGAGAGTGAGGACCTCGGCGGACTCATGGTCCGCCTGAGACTGCCCGCCGCGAGCTGATCAGGCCGCGATCTTCAACTCCTGCATCGCGTCGGCGGTGATCGACAGGCTCCGCTTGCGCGCTTCGTGGTCGAAGATCGCACTCGTCACCATCACCTCGTCGACGCCGGTACGCTCGACGAACGCGGCGATCCCGCGCGCGACCTTGGCCGGACTGCCGACGGCCGAGCATTGCAGGACATGGTCGAGAATCTGGTTGCCTTGCGCGCCGAGCGAGTCGCGATAGCCCGCGACCGGCGGCGGCAACTGACGCGGATTACCGGTACGCAGCGCAACGAACGACTGTTGCTGCGAACTTGCAAGTAGTTCGGCCTCGGCATCGGTATCCGCGGCAAAGACGTTGAACCCTGCCATGACGTGCGGCTTTGCCAGTCGTGCCGAAGGGCGGAAATCGCGACGATAGATGGCGATTGCCGCATCAAGCGCATCAGGCGCGAAGTGCGACGCAAAGGCATAGGGCAGGCCGAGTGCGGCGGCGAGCTGCGCACCGAAGGTGCTCGAGCCAAGGATCCACATCTCGACATCCGCGCCCGCGCCCGGCGTCGCGACGATGCCGGTCTGGCCGTCATTGGCAAAATAGCTCTGCAGCTCCATCACGTCCTGCGGAAAGGCGTTGGCGTCGGTTTCGAGCGTGCGGCGCATCGCGCGGGCCACCCGCTGGTCCGAGCCGGGCGCGCGGCCGAGACCCAGGTCGATCCGGCCGGGGAACAGCGCGTCGAGCGTCCCGAACTGCTCGGCGATCACCAGCGGGGCGTGGTTCGGGAGCATGATGCCGCCCGATCCGACGCGGATCGTACTGGTCGCGGCGGCGATATGCGCGATCACGACCGCAGTCGCAGCAGAGGCGATACCGGTCATGCCGTGATGTTCGGCGACCCAGTAACGCTGGAATCCGACGCTCTCGGCATGGCGCGCGAGATCGGCCGCATTGGCGAGCGACTGTGAAACGGTGCCGCCTTGGACGACGGGGACGAGATCGAGCATGGAATAGCGTGTCATGCATCGGATATAGGTACCGAGCGGTAGCTTATCCAGTGTCCGCCAAATTTGCTGCGTAGCGCTTGGCGTGACCTGACCGCGCCGGCTTGTCCCTGCGCGCCGCGGTGCCTAGAGGTTCGCTCCGATGCTTGCCCGACTTGACCATGTCCGCAACTGGATCTTCGATCTGGACAACACGCTGTATCCGGCGAGCGCCGATCTGTTTTCGCAGGTCGACGCACGGATGACCGGGTTCATCCAGGACCTGCTCGGGCTCGAGCATGACGAGGCGCGGCGCGTGCAGAAGGGCTATTTCCACAATCACGGCACGACGCTGTCGGGGTTGATGACCGAGCATCACGTCGATCCGCACGCGTTCCTCGCGCATGTCCATGACATCGAGATGGACGTGCTGGAGCATGATGCGCCGCTGGTCGCGGCGATCGCCAAGCTGCCCGGGCGCAAGCTGATCTTCACCAACGGCGACACGCCCTATGCGCTGAAGATCCTCGACCGTCTCGGGCTTGGCGCGAGTTTCGAGGCGATCCACGACATCCATGCGATGGACCTGATGCCCAAGCCGCATGCATCGGCCTATGCAGGCTTTTGTACCGCGTTCGACATCGACCCCGCCCAATCTCTGTTCGTCGACGACATGGTCCGCAATCTGCTGCCCGCCAAGGCGATCGGCATGACGACGGTGTGGGTCGACAACGGGTCCGAACAGTCGCCGGGCGCGGAACGCGATCATATCGATTTCACCATCCCGGTGCTCGCGCCGTGGCTGGAAACCATCCTGGAGACATCATGAGCAGCCTGCAGACGATCATCGACGCCGCCTGGGACGACCGGGCAAATCTCGGTCTGGAGACGAAGGGCGAGATCCGCGATGCAGTCGACAGCGCGCTGGCGATGCTCGATGCGGGCACCGCACGGGTCGCGGAGCCCGTCGGCGACGGGTGGCAGGTCAATCAATGGCTGAAGAAGGCCGTACTGCTGTCGTTCCGCCTCAACGACAATGTCGTGATCGACGGCGGATCGGGCGGCGCACCCGCGTTCGACAAGGTGCCGTCGAAGTTCGCGGGCTGGGGCGAGGCCGAGTTCCGCGCGGCCGGCATCCGCGTCGTTCCCGGCGCGGTCGCGCGCCGCGGCAGCTTCATCGCCAAGGGCGCGATCCTGATGCCGAGCTTCGTCAATATCGGCGCCTATGTCGGTGAGGGCACGATGGTCGACGCCTGGGCGACCGTCGGATCCTGCGCGCAGATCGGCAAGAACGTCCATCTGTCGGGCGGTGCCGGCATCGGCGGCGTGCTCGAGCCGCTTCAGGCCGACCCCGTGATCATCGGCGACGGCGCATTCATCGGCGCGCGTGCCGAGGTCGCCGAGGGCGTTCGCGTCGGTGAGGGCGCGGTGCTGTCGATGGGCGTGTATCTGGGCGCGTCGACCAAGATCATCGACCGCGCGACCGGCGAAGTCTTCAAGGGCGAAGTGCCGCCCTATGCGGTCGTCGTGCCGGGTTCGATCGGCGGCGGGGACGGCAAGCCCGCGCTCTACTGCGCCGTGATCGTCAAGCGGGTCGACGCGCAGACGCGGTCGAAGACGAGCATCAACGACCTGTTGCGCGACTAATCCGGCCGCGGTGATGGTCGCGCAGACACTGCTCGCGATCGTCGCCGTCTACGTATTGGCGATCCTGTGGCGGGGGCGGACGTTCCGCGCTCGCCTGCCAACACGATCAGGGAGCGGCCCTGCAAAGCGTATGACGGCCTGGGCGGTCGGGTTGGCGGTGTCGTTCGGTCTGCCCGCTCTGATTGGCCTCGTACTGCTCGGCCAAAATCCGCTCGCGGCGGCGCAGCCGGCGGCAATCGCGCTGGTGCCGGACGACTGGCCGCGCCTGCCGATCGCGCCACTGATCCTCGGCATGGCGCTCGGCACGCTCGCGAACGCGGCGATCACGCATGCCTTGTGGCGCCGCGGCCGCCGCGCGTTCCAGATCGGCACCTTCCCCGATGTCCTGCCGAAGACGCGCAAGGACATTCTCCCGGCCATCGCCCTCGCGATCAGTGCCGGGGTCAGCGAAGAGCTGTTCTTCCGCCTGTTCCTCCCGCTGCTGATCGCGCTGGTGTCCGGCAGCGCGCTGGCCGGGACGATCATCGCCGCCCTCTGCTTCGGCGGGGTGCACCGCTATCAGGGGTGGCGCGGCGTCGTTGCGACGACGCTGTCGGGGGTCGCGCTGTCCGTGCTCTACGGCCTGACGAACAGCGTGTGGATGGCAATCGCGTTTCACATCGCAATCGACATCAACGCGCTGGTCGTGCGGCCGATGGCGCGCGGGGCGTGGCGCGCCTAGTTCTTCATCCGCCAGCCGGTCTTGAAGATCAACGCGATCACGATGAGGCAGGCGACGAGGAACGCCGCGGTCACCGCGAGGCTGATGCCGACCGCGACATCACCTTGCCCGAAGAAGCTCCAGCGAAACCCGCTGATCAAATAGACGACCGGGTTGGCCAGGCTGAGCGTGCGCCAGGGCTGGGGCAGCATGTCGATTGAGTAGAAGGCGCCACCGAGAAACGTCAGCGGCGTGATCAGCAGCGCGGGGACGAAGTTCAGCTGTTCGAAGCCGTTCGCCCAGACGCCGATGATGAAGCCGAACAGGCTGAACGCGACGGCCGTTAGGATCAGGAAGGCGAACATCGCGAACGGATGCGCGATATGCAGCGGTACGAAACAGGCGGCGGTCGCCAGGATGATCAGGCCGATGATCACCGACTTGGTGGTCGCCGCCCCGACATAGCCGATCACCATCTCCATCGCGGATACGGGCGCGGAGAGCAGTTCGTAGATCGTGCCGGTGAATTTGGGGAAGTAGATCCCGATCGATGCATTCGCGATGCTCTGCGTCAGCAGCGACAGCATGATGAGGCCGGGGACGATGAAGCTGCCATAGCCGACACCGCCGACCTCCTGCATCCGGCTGCCGATCGCACCGCCGAAGACAATGAAATAGAGCGACGTCGTGAGGACGGGGGTGACGAGGCTCTGCCACAGCGTGCGCAAGGCCCGCGCCATT
Source organism: Sphingomonas sp. FUKUSWIS1 (assembly GCF_000733135.1). Taxonomy (NCBI): domain Bacteria; kingdom Pseudomonadati; phylum Pseudomonadota; class Alphaproteobacteria; order Sphingomonadales; family Sphingomonadaceae; genus Sphingomonas; species Sphingomonas sp. FUKUSWIS1. The sequence continues at coordinate 17,136 of NZ_JPJC01000105.1, read as the reverse complement.
TCGAACCGATAGATCGCCCAGACGCCGTGCCAGTTGAGGAAGGGGGTGTTCATGCGCGCTCTCCGACGAGATCGACGAAGATGTCCTCGAGGCTCGACTTGCTGGTTTCGAGATCCTTGAAGCCGATGCCGAGTTCGGCGAGCTTGCGCAGGAGCGAGGGGATGCCGGTATGGTCCGCCTGTGCGTCGAATACATAGCGCAGGCGCTTGCCGTCGTCCTGCAGCGACACGTCCCATTCGGCAAGCTCGGGCGGGATCGCGGTCATCGGCTCCTGCAACGCCAGATCGAGTTCGCGCTTGCCGAGCTGTTTCATCAGCGATGCCTTGTCGTCGACGAGCAGCAGTCTGCCCTTGTTGATCACGCCGACGCGGTCGGCCATTTCTTCGGCCTCCTCGATATAATGCGTGGTCAGGATGATCGTCGTGCCACCCTCGCGCAGGCGGTGGACGAGCTTCCACATGTCGCGGCGCAGCGCGACGTCGACGCCCGCGGTGGGTTCGTCGAGGAACAGGATCTCGGGCTCGTGGCTCAGCGCCTTGGCGATCAGGACGCGGCGCTTCATCCCGCCCGACAATTCCATGATCTTGGCATGGCGCTTGTCCCAGAGCGACAGGTCGCGCAGCACCTGTTCGATATAGGCGCTGTGGCCCGAGCGACCGAACAGGCGGCGGCTGAAGGTGACGGTGGCGAGCACCGTCTCGAACATGTCGACGTTCAGCTCCTGCGGGACCAGTCCGATGCGGCTGCGCGCCTGCTTATAGTCGTGGATCGCGTCGAAGCCCGCGACGGTAATCGTTCCAGCGCTGGGCGTGACGATTCCGCAGATGATGCTGATCAGCGTCGTCTTCCCCGCCCCATTGGGCCCGAGCAGCGCGAAGATCTCGCCCTTGCGGATGTCCAGGTCGACGGGGTGGAGTGCGGTGGTGCCGCTTTTGTAGGTCTTCGTGACGCCCGCAACGGACAGGATCGGTTCGGTCATTGGGGCCCCTTTTAAGTGAGGGGAAGATGGGGGCGGTGGGGTGTGAAAGTAAGGCCTGACGCGACCCCATCGTAATCCCCGCGGAGGCGGGGATCCATAAACTCGGACGTTCGCCAATATGGGTCCCCGCCTCCGCGGGGATGACGAAATGGGGATTTGCGAGGTCGGCCTATCCGGCGCGGGCGGCGGCGACCGCCTTTTGCAGGTCCTCGAGCGGCAGTGCACCGGACAGGATGCGGTCGCCAACCACCCAGCTCGGCGTGCCCGTCATGCCGAGCTTGGCCGCGGTCTCCATGTTCTTGCCGATCTCGGCATCGGCGGTCTTGGTGAAGCCTGCCGGATTGATGTCGACCCCGGCCTTCGCCGCTGCCGCCGCGATCGTCGCGTCGCTGACCTGACCGCCGGCGTAGAGCGCGTCGTGGAAGGCCGCGAATTTGCCCTGTTGGGCGGCCGCGAGGCTCGCGCGGGCAGCGACGCGGCTTTCCGCGCTGAGGATCGGCAATTCGCGAAAGACGACGCGGACCTTGGGGTCTGCGGCGATCAGCTTTGCGATCATCGGCAGGCTAGCGCGGCAATACCCGCAATTATAGTCGAAATATTCGACCAATGTGACGTCGCCCTTGGGATTGCCCGCCCAGGCGCTGCCGAACGGCGTGACGATCGCGTCGCGGTTGGCGGCGACCGTCTTGCCCGACTCGCGGTCGCGCAGTTTCTCCATCGCTTCGGGCAGGATCTCGGGATGCGCGAGCATGTAGTCGTGGACGATCGACTCGACCTGTGCGCGCTCGACGCCACCGCCCTGGCGATCATAGCCCCACACCGCGAATCCTCCCAGGACCGCCCCGACCGCCGCGATGGCGGGCAACATCATCTTGTTCATCGGCGCCGCTTATACTGCTTGGGATTGTCGTCCATCTCGTTCTGCGCGGCCATCGCGATATCCTGCGCGCGGATCCAGTCGGGGGTGTTTGCCGGGATGTTGGCAAGCGCATATTGCGCGCTGGCCGACGCGGTCCGCATGTCGCCGCCCATGCTTGCGCGCTCGGCGGTGGCGAGCGCCGCGCGAGCCGTATCACCGGTCAGCTCGTAGACGGTGCCCAGCTGCATCCAGGCGAACGGATTCTGATCGTCGCGACCGACCGCGGTGCGCAGGACCTTCGTCGCCTCGGGATAATTCGCCTTGTTCTCGGTCGCGATCAGCGCGTGGCCGAAGGTCGTGGCGATCAGCGGGTTGTTGCGCGAGCCCTCGGTCGCCTCGCGCAGCGGGACGAGCGACTCGACCGGCCTGCCCGCCTCGAGCAGGATCTGGCCCTTGATCTCGAGGAAATAGGGATCGTCGGGCTTCGCCTTGACCAGCGCATCCGCCTCGGCATCGGCTTTGTCGGGATAGCCCGATTTATGATAGGCATAAGCCCGGGCGTAATGCGCGTAGATCGACTGGTCGCTCGGCGGATAGCTTTGCAGCGTGCGCGGCGCGGGCAGGACATACCCGGCTAGCTTGGCCTTCACGCGGCGGAAGCGTTCCTCGAGCGCAGCATCGGGCTTGTTCGCCCAGGCGGGCGACGCCTGGAGATCCGCAGTCAGCGCCGAGACACGCTCGCCAGACAGCGGATGCGACTGCATGAACGGGTCGATATTGGCGGTGCCGAAGCGATATTCCTGCTGCTGCAGCTTCTTGAAAAAGCTCAGCATGCCGCGGCCCGTGACGTTCGCTTCCCGCAGATATTTCGCGCCGCTCGCATCCGCGGTGGATTCCTGCGTGCGGCTGAACGCCAGGTAATTGCCCATCGCGGCCTGTTGTCCGGCCGCCATGATCCCCGCGCCCGCCTCGCCGCTGCCCGCCGCCATCGCCGCCAGGCCGAGCACCATCGAGAGCAGGTACATGCCCATCGCGGGTTTGGTACCGCGATCGGAGAGCACGACATGCCCGTCGGCGATGTGGCCAAGTTCGTGCGCGATCACGCCCTGAACTTCGTTCGCATTGTCCGCCGCCTGCAGCAGACCCGAATGGACATAGACGGTCTGGCCGCCCGCGACGAACGCATTGATCGAGTCGTCGTTGATCAGCACGACCTTGACGTCGCGCGGCGACAGGCCCGCCGCGGTGATCAACGGGCCGGACATTTCGGCGAACATCGTTTCGGTTTCCGCATCGCGGAGGATCGACTGCGCCTGTGCGGGTTGCGCCCAGAGCAGGAGGGTGGCGGTCAGGGCCGCGACGAAGCGCTTCATATCGCGCAGTATCGTCGATCGGCGGCGGGGGAGCAATGGCGGGGACGACGACGTGGGCGGGTCCGACGCCCGATGGTGAGCCGCAGGACGTAGCACGACCCAAGCGGCCGATCGCCGGAACCAATTGGTCCGCGCGCCGAAATGAAAACGGGCGCGACCTTTCGATCGCGCCCGTCTCATCGGCTATGCTTCGGCGTCAGCCGAAGGTGCGCTGCCACCAGCCACGGCGCGGCGCGCCATCGGGGTCGTCGTTCGTGCCCGGCGCGTCGGCGTCCTGCGGCTGGACCTCGACCTGCGGCGGCGTGGTCTCGACCGGCGCGGCAAGCACCTCGCTGGTCGGGGCGGCATCGCCGGCCTCGATCACCGCGGCCTTGCGCGGCCGACCACGCGGCTTGGCGACCTTGGCAGGGGCCTCCTCGACGACTGCGGGCTCGACCACCGTATCGCTCGCCTTGCGACGGGCGCGCTTGGGCTTAGGTGCGGACGCCTCCAGTGTCTCGGCCGGCGTGGCGCCGACCTCGTCCATCGTCGCCTCGGCAACCGCCTCGCGACGACGCCGTGCAGGCTTGCGCGCGGGCTCCGCCGCGGCCGGTTCGGGAGCGGCCTGTTCCTGCGGCTCGGGCGTGACGGGCACTTCGGATACGACCGGTTCTGGTGCCATGGTCGTCTCGTCGGCCGTCTCGACCGGACGCGGCTTGCGACCCCGACGCGACTTGGGCGCAGTATCGGCGACCGGGTCGGCGTTGATCGTCGCGGCGGCCGCACGCGCGCGCGGGCGACGACGCATCTTGGGGGCCTCGGCGACCGGCGCGGACGGCGTCTCCTCGAACACCGGCTCGGCCTCGGACGTCTCGACCGGCGCAAACGCTTCCGGCTCGGGTGCCTCGGCGATCAGTGCCGCGGTGTCGATGCTGCTGACGGCAATCGACTCGCCCGTCTCGGTGCCGGTCTGCTCGCCGCCCTGCTCGTTGCGCCGACCACCGCGACGTCCGCGACGTCCGCGACGACGACGGCCTTCGCCTTCGACGCCGTTGGCCTGCTCGGCCGGAGTCGTACCCTCGATCTCCTCGCCACCGCCGACTTCGACGATCTCGCCGACGCCTTCGTCGATTTCCTCGACATTGGTGTCGACGTCCTCGAACGTGCCATCCTCGTTCGTACCACCGACGGCGCCGTCCTCACCTGGGCGTGCCCGGCCCCGACGACCGCGGCGGCGACGGCGCTTCTTGCCGCCCTCGCCATCGGCATCGCGGCCTTCACGCGGCGCGGCCTGTTCGCGTCCGCCTTCGCGGCCCCCCTCACGACGGCGCGGCTGCTCTGCCTCGGCCTCCTCGACCTCGTCCTCCTCGATCTCGTCCTCGATCTCCTCGGGAAGATCGTCCTCGTCCTCTTCGATGATCTGGACGAATTTCGGCGGGTGCGCGGGCGGCGGGCCGCTGGCCTCGACCGTCATGTGCGCGCCTTCCTCGTCCTGGCCGGGGATGATCTCGACGATCACGCCGTAGCGATCCTCGATCTCGGCGATGTCGGCACGCTTGCGGTTGAGGATGTAGACGGCCGCTTCCTGGCTCGCGCGCAGCGTCAGCAGCGAGCCGCGACCGCGGGCGGCCTCGTCCTCGATGAGGCGGAGCGCGGAGATGCCCGACGACGACGCGGTGCGGACGAGCCCGGTGCCCTCGCAATGCGGGCAGGCGCGGGTCGACGCTTCCAGCACGCCGGTGCGCAGCCGCTGGCGGCTCATTTCCATGAGGCCGAACGACGAGATGCGACCGATCTGGATGCGCGCGCGATCGTTCTTCAGCGCCTCCTTCATCGCCTTCTCGACCTTACGGACGTTGGAATTGTTATCCATGTCGATGAAGTCGATGACGACGAGCCCGGCCATGTCGCGCAGGCGCAGCTGGCGACCGATTTCCTGTGCGGCCTCGAGGTTGGTCGCGGTCGCGGTCTGCTCGATGCTGTGTTCGCGCGTCGAGCGGCCCGAGTTGATGTCGATCGAGACGAGCGCCTCGGTCGGGTTGATGACCAGATAGCCGCCCGATTTCAGCTGGACGACCGGATGGTACATCGCCGACAGCTGATCCTCGACGCCCGCGCGCTGGAACAGCGGCACGGGGTCGGCGTAATGCTTGATGCGCCGGGCGTGCGTCGGCATCAGCAGGCGCATGAACTCGCGCGCCTGGCGATAGCCGTCCTCGCCCTCGACGATGACCTCTTCGATTTCCTTGTTGTAGATGTCGCGGATCGCGCGCTTGATGAGGTCGCTGTCGCCGTAGACGAGCGCGGGCGCCGACGCCTTCAGCGTCGCTTCGCGGATCCCGTCCCACAGACGGGCGAGGTAATCGAAGTCGCGCTTGATCTCGACCTTGCTGCGCTGCAGCCCGGCGGTGCGGACGATGCAGCCCATCGAGGGCGGCAGCTGCATGTCGGCCATGATCGACTTCAGGCGCTTGCGGTCGCCCGCGTTGCTGATCTTGCGCGAGATGCCGCCGCCGTGGCTCGTATTGGGCATCAGCACGCAGTAGCGGCCCGCCAGTGACAGGTACGTGGTCAGGGCTGCGCCCTTGTTGCCGCGCTCTTCCTTGACGACCTGGACGAGCAGCACCTGACGGCGATGGATCACGTCCTGGATCTTGTAGCGGCGGCGCAGGTTCATGCGACGCTCGCGCAGATCCTCGACCGCGGCCTCGTCGCCGTTCGGCTTGCGCTTGCGACGCGGGGCTTCGCCGGTCTCTTCGCTGCCTTCGAGCTCCTCGGCGACGTCGGGATCTACCCCGCCATCGTCCTCGAAGCGCTCGATATCGTCCTCGTCGTCACCCTCTTCGTCGTCCGCGTCATAGTCGGCGCGCAGGGCGGCCTCCTCGGCGGCATGCTCGGCCTCTTCGCGGAGCAGCGCGTCGCGGTCTTCCTTGGGGATCTGGTAGTAATCGGGATGGATCTCGCTGAACGCGAGGAAGCCGTGGCGATTGCCGCCGTAATCGATGAACGCCGCCTGGAGCGACGGCTCGACCCGCGTGACCTTGGCGAGGTAGATGTTGCCCTTGAGCTGCTTGCGCTCGGCGCTTTCGAAATCGAATTCCTCGATCCGGTTACCCTTGACGACGGCGATCCGGGTTTCTTCCCGGTGGCGTGCGTCGATCAGCATACGCGTTGTCATAATAGATTCTCCGCGCACGCGCCGGGCCTGATGGCAGCCGTCGCGCGCTTGATGGTGGTGCGGTCGGACACGGACGCCCGGACTCGCGGAAGGTATGCGAAACTGCCTCTGCTCGACGCGCATGCCGCGGGAACTCACCCTGCGGCGCCCGCACGACCGCGATCCCGTCGGCGAAGGCCGATCGGTGAGCGGGGCGGGGGGAATGCGTCATTCGAGCGTCAACCTGAAATTGCCGCGCCGTCGAGGATCCGAAGGCGGGCGTTGAGACCGGCGCGTCGCTGGCAAACTCTAGCGACGCACGGGTGCACGGCAGGACTAGCACCGCATTGCAGATCCCGCAACTGGCCCGGCGCGGGGCCGTCCGAAGCCTTGAAACCTGCCATTTTCACAGGCTGAATTTCCGGGCGGCGATCTGTCCGGCAGCCGCGCCGGCAGCCACGGATATGGGAAAACCAAGGCAAACAGGCTATTAACCCTGCTCCGCAAGATCCTCTTGCGGGGGCGTGGCGTAGGCGTCTCGTTTCGGTCGGGCTCGACCGATCCAGGGAGTGTAGAATGGCTTTTCGCTGGACCGGCAGCGCGGTCGCACGGCATGGACGCAGGATGGTTGCGATCATCGCTCTGCTGCTCGGCTGGCTGTCCGGCGTTCCGGCGCTGGCGGCGTCCGTACAGAGCATCGCGATCGGCCGGACGCAGATCGTTATCCGCTTCGATGCACCGGTCGGCAGCGGCGCGAGCCAGATCCTGACCGGCCGACGGCAGATCGCGGTCGATATCGCGAACGCGACGCCCGGCGGAACCGCGAAGCCGGGCGGCGTCGTGACCCGCATCACGCAGCGCCGGCATGGCGGGTCCGGGCTGCGGATGCTGTTCGACCTGTCCGAGCCGGTGATCGTGGCCGATGGCGGGTTCGATTCGCAGGGACGCGAGCTGACGCTGGCCTTGCGCCGCGTCGACGATGCGGCCTTTACGCAGGCCAGTATCGCCGGCCCGCTGAATTTCTTCCCGGTCACTTTCGCCGCGCGGGCGGCGCCGCGGTACAAGGTGTCGATCCCGGTGCCGCCGCGCGCGCGCGGGATCACGCTGCCGCGGGTCGAGGGCGACGACATGCGTCCGCTGGTGGTGATCGACGCCGGACATGGCGGTGTCGATCCCGGCGCGATCGGGCCTGACGGGCTGCGCGAGAAGGACGTGACCCTCAAGGTCGCCAAGGCGATCCGTGACGCGCTGCTTGCTTCGGGCCGGGTGCGCGTCGCGCTGACGCGGAGCGACGACCGGTTCCTCGTGCTGCGCGAACGGTACGGCGTCGCACGACGGTTGAAGGGGGACCTGTTCATCTCGGTCCACTGCGACAGTACCGGATCCGAAGGCGCGAGCGGCGCGACTGCCTATACGCTGTCCGAGGTGGCGTCCGACAAGGAGGCGGCGCGGCTAGCCGCGCGCGAGAACAAGGCGGATGTGATCTCCGGGGTGAATCTCGGCGAGGCGCCTGCCGACGTGTCGTCGATCCTGATCGACCTGACGCAGCGCGAGACGATGAACGCGTCCGCCACGTTCGCGCGGTTGTTGGGACGCGAGGCCAAGCCGCTGATGCCGCTCAAGCCGAATTTCCACCGCATGGCGTCGCTGATGGTGCTCAAAGCGCCCGACATGCCCTCTATCCTGTTCGAGACGGGCTATATTTCGAACCCGCAGGACGCGGCGTTTCTCGACAGCGATGAGGGGCGGCAGCGGATTGCGGAGAGCGTGACGCGCGCGGTCACGGTGCATTTCGCGCGGCGGATGGTAGCGCGCTGATCCGGCCGGTTGCGCTCACGGCAAGAGCGCGGCATCCTGACGGCTAGGACCCCGGCGGAGGCCGAGGCCCGGTTGGAGGACGTTCCGACTGGGACTCGGCCTCCGCCGGGGCACGTGTTTCTGGTTAGGACAATCTGATGACCGACGCGACGCGGGGCGTATCCAAGACCGGGCCCGAGACGAGCATGCGCGAGCTTACCTTTCGCGGGGTCGTGCTCGGCGCGATCATCACGCTGCTGTTCACCGCGGCCAATGTGTATCTCGGACTGAAGATCGGGCTGACCTTCGCGACGTCGATCCCCGCCGCGGTGATCTCGATGGCCGTGCTGCGGCTGTTCAAGGATTCGACGATCCTCGAGAACAACATCGTCCAGACGATCGCGTCCGCCGCGGGCACGCTCGCGGCGATCATCTTCGTGTTGCCCGGCCTCGTCATGATCGGCTGGTGGCAGGGGTTCCCGTTCTTCACCACCGCGGCGATCACGATGTTCGGCGGCGTGCTCGGCGTGCTGTTCTCGGTCCCGCTGCGCCGTGCACTCGTCGTCGACACGGTGCTGCCCTATCCGGAGGGCCGCGCGGCCGCCGAAGTGCTGAAAGTCGGCGCGGGCAGCCGTGAGGGCGGCGAGGAGAGCGCACGCGGGCTCGGCATCATCGTCGTCAACGCGCTGGTGTCGGCCGGGTTCGCGATCCTGACGCAGACCAAGCTGGTCGCTGCCGAGGCCGCGACGTGGTTCCGCGTTGGCGCAGGCGCGACCGGGATTTCGGGTGGACTGTCGTTCGCGCTGCTGGGCGCGGGGCATCTGGTCGGAATCTCGGTCGGGATGGCAATGTTTACGGGCGTGGTGATCGGCTGGTGGATCCTGCTGCCAATCCTGACCTCGGCGGGAAGCGTAACCGGCACCGCGGAGGTGATCGCGACGACCGTGTTCCGGTCGGACGTGCGGTTCTTCGGTGCGGGCGTGATCGGCGTCGCGGCGATCTGGACCTTGCTCAAGATCGCAGGACCCGTGGTCGGCGGCGTGCGATCGGCGCTGGCGGCGTCGGCAGCCAAGCGCGGCGGCGAAGTGCTGGCACTCGAGGAGCGCGACATCCCGATCGGGATCGTCGGGATTGCATCGCTGGCGATGCTCGTCCCGATCGGGATCCTGCTGTGGACGGTCCTCCAGGGCGGGCCGCTCGAGGCGTCGGCGGTCGGGCTGATCGCGGGGAGTCTCGCGTTCATTCTGGTCATCGGCCTCGTGATCGCGGCGGTGTGCGGCTATATGGCGGGGCTGATCGGCGCGTCGAATTCTCCTGTGTCGGGCATCGGCATCCTCGCGATCCTCTCCGCATCGATCCTGCTGGTGTCGTGGTTCGGCCGCGCGGTCGAGCCGGGGACGACGCAGGCGCTGGTCGCCTACGGCCTGATCGTGACGGGCGTGGTGTTCGGCATCGCGACGATCTCGAACGACAATCTCCAGGATCTGAAGACCGGGCAGTTGGTCGGCGCGACGCCGTGGAAGCAGCAGGTCGCGCTGCTGATCGGCGTGGTGTTCGGGTCGATCGTCGTGCCGCCGGTGCTCAACCTGCTCGGCAGCACGCTTGGCTTTGCCGGCGCGCCGGGGGCCGGGCCCAATGCGCTGGCGGCGCCGCAGGCGGCGCTGATCTCGGCGCTCGCCAAGGGCGTGCTGGGGGGCAATCTCAACTGGGCGATGATCGGCTATGGCGCGATGACCGGTGTTGCGGTGATCGCGCTCGACGAACTGCTGGGCAAGGCGGGCAAGCTGCGGTTGCCGCCGCTGGGCGTCGGGCTGGGCGTGTATCTGCCGATGGCGGTGACGTTGCCGGTCACGATCGGCGCGGTGGTCGGCTATGCCTATGACCGCTGGGCCGACCGCGCGCGCGATCCCGAGCTCGCCAGGCGGATGGGCGTGCTGACCGCGACGGGGATGATCGTCGGCGAGTCGCTGTGGGGCGTGGGGTTTGCCGGGATCGTCTATCTCACCAACCAGGAGACGCCGCTGGCGCTGGTCGGGGAGGGGTTCGTACCCTTTGCGCTGGTCGGAGGGACCCTGCTGTTCGCGCTGCTGACCTGGGTGATGTACCGGCGGACGATGGCGGCATCGCGGTAGCGAGTGTTTCCCCGCGAAGGCGGGGACCCAGGCTGGGCTCCCGCCTTCGCGGGAGGCCGGGGAGGGGAACGGCCTACCTGGTTAAGCGCACTTCCCCGGCGAAGGCCGGGGCCCAGTTGGGAAGGTCGACGTTACGAAGCGCGGTCCGCCATTATCTCCGTCGCCCAACTGGGCCCCGGCCTTCGCCGGGGTGGAGTCCTAAGGAGGGAGCGACCGTCCTTCACTTCATCGCGGCGAGCATGTCCGTGATCTTGACGAAGGCGAAGCCGATCGAGCTGTCCGCGATGCCGTAAGGCAGGAACAGCGCATCGCCGTGGCGCAGCGCGCCGCAGCTGTAGACGACGTTGGGGACATAGCCCTCGCGATCCTGATCCTTGGCGGCGAGGATCGGCTGCTGCGTGCGGCCGATCACCTTTGACGGGTCGTCCTTGTCGAGCAGCACTGCACCGATCGAATATTTGCGCATCGCGCCGACGCCGTGCGTGAGCAGCAACCAGCCCTCGTCGAGCTCGATCGGCGGGCCGCAATTGCCGATCTGGACGAGTTCCCACGGATAGAGCGGGGTCAGGATCTTCTCGCCGTCGTCCCAGTCGGTCAGCGTGTCCGACTTCAGCAGGAACAGGTTCTCGCCGTCCTGCCGGCCGATCATCATATACTGGCCGTTCACCTTGCGCGGGAACAGCGCCATGCCCTTGTTGCGCGCGGCGGGGCCAGTCATCGGGACGAGATCGAACGCGCGGAAATCGCGCGTTCGCATCAGTTCGGACTGGATGACCGAACCGTTATAGGCGGTGTAGGTGCCGATCCATTCATAGTCGCCATTGTCGTGCTGGAAGCGGACGATGCGTAAATCCTCCAGCCCCTTCGACTGCGCCTGCGTGATCGGGAAGATCACGGTGCCGCTGAGCGTGCTGTCGCGGTGGCGATAGACGGTGACGGGGCCCTGCGGCATCTCGTCCTCGCCGCTGCCGACCGCGTCGGTCGCGGTCGCGAAAGGCGGCTCGGGCGCGAGCTTCATCAGATTCTGGTCGGTGATGATGCCTTCGCGGAACGCGACCGACGAGATGTGACCTTCGCCCACCGCGCGCATCGACATCAGGATGCGCAGGCTGCCCGGGGGCATGCCCGACTGGTCGAAATGCGGCACCGCGCTGGGGTTCATCAGCGCGGCAGCGGCATAACTGTATTCATGACAGAAATAGGCGCCGATCAGCTGGCGCTTCTCGTCGCCGATATCCGCGCCGTTAAGCCCGAGCATGTCCTCGATCTGGTCGTAGCGCGTCATGAAGACGCGCCGCGTCTGCCAGTGCCGCGCCTCGAAATCCTTCAGCACCACCTCGAGCTGGATCCGCGCCTCAGCGCTCGTCATCTCGAGGACTTCGCCGACCAGTCGCTCGGTACGACTGGGTGCACCGGCATTGCCGGCCCAGGCGATATGAAAGGGCCGGACGACGACCCGTGACGGGTCGGCGTGCAACCGCAGCTGGTGGGTAAACAGGTCCATCGTGCTTATGCCTCGCGTGCCGTTCCACCTTGGGACGCCGACGCTAGCGAGGCTATGCGACGACGCGCGAGGCTCCTGCCACGCTTTGGGCTGCGTTTGATACCCCCGAAATCGCACAATTGGCCAATTGCAGCGCCAAAATCGACTCTGCACCCTGGTTGCGGTTCAATCCCGTCGGCATCAATCCATCGAAACAGCCACCATCGGCGATGCTCGCGAGCGGCAGATTGAGGTCATTCCCGCCCAGGAACCAGCGATAGGCACGCTCGGCCTCGTCACGCCAGCGCAGGTCGCCGGTGGCCTCGAACGCCGCCATGCAGGCATCGACGGTGGCCTGTGCCTCCAGCGGCTGCTGGTCGAACTGCAGCGGATCTTCATAGGAGCGTCCGAAGCTTTCGGTGCCAACCGCACGGAAGCGACCCTCGGGCGATGTCTGCTTGGCGACGATCCATTCGAGTGTCGCCAGACCGCAATCGATCAGGTCCTGGCGACCGAGCGCCTGGCCCGCACGGATGAGCGCCTGTGGCAGGCGCGCATTGTCATAGGCGAGGACGATCTCGAACCACTGCCATTCGGGACGTCGCGTCTTCTCGAGCAGTGCCAGATGGACATCCGGGAACTTTGCCAGGATCGACAGCGAGAGCTGATGCCCGGGGCTGGCCTCGAGCATCGCCGCCGCGCCGAGCATCGCAAAGGCCTGAGCGCGCAGGCTGCCGAGCTCGAGTGCACAGGATGCGGTCGAGTCATACATCGCCGTCGCCCAGTCGCGATGCTTGGCCAGCTGCGCATCGCGTGCGGTGATGCCGAGCGCCCAGACGGTGCGACCGTTCGAATCCTCGGACCCGACATCCTCGCACCAAGTTCGGTCGAAGCTCATGAAGTTGCGGAAGCGACGCTCGTCGGGGTTCCAGGCATATTGCACGAACGACGCATAGATCGTCGTCCACTTGTCGCGCTGGACCTCGTCCATGTCCGGCATCGCGCTCATCAGCATGAGCGCACGGCAATTGTCGTCGATGCAATAGCCATGCCGGCGATCGGGGATCGAGTAGATCGAATGCTGGAGCATGCCCGTCGAATCACTCATCCGTTCGACGGCCGCGAAGTCAGGCGCAAGCGGCTTCAACGGGGGCGAAGGTTTTGCCAGACGAAAAGGGCGTGCCGCGACCACCGCGCGGATCTCTGCCATCGATGTTTCGGCAAGCTGTGGCCAGATCATCGTACGACCGCGCGCATAGGCGCGTTCGGCCAGGCGATGACGGTCGCGATCGCTCGACAGCAGCATGTCGATTTCGCGCGCGAAGGCGGCGACATCGCCGAACGGGACGAGGACGCCATGCCCATCGGCGAGGATCTCCGTCGCATGGACGTACGGGGTCGAGATGACGGGCTTGCCGACGCCGATGGCGTAGCTGAGCGTGCCCGAAGTGATCTGCGCCGGATTGGTGTAGGGCGTCACATAGATATCGGCCGCCTGCAGATAGCTCAGCAGCTCGTCATGTTCGACGAACGCGTCGATGAAGGCGACATTGCCCGCCACGCCACGGGCTTCGGTCAGCGCCTTGAGACGATCACGATAGGCCTCGCCCTGATGCGCGACGAGATTGGGGTGCGTCGCGCCGAGCACGACGTAGAGCAGATTGGGATGGCGTTCGATGACCGCGGGCAGCGCCTCGATCACTGTTTCGATGCCCTTGTTCGGCGCAAGCAGTCCGAAGGTCAGCACGACGTTGCGGCCTTCCCAGCCGAATTGCGCCTTCAGCGTGTCGGGTTCGACGAGGTCACGATCGGGCACGCCGTGCGGGATCATCACGATCTGCCGCGGGCTGGCGCCATAGACGCGCTGGAGGATATCGCGGCCACGCTCCGCCATCACGATGACGCGCGCGGCACGGCGCAACAGGCCCTCCATGACGCGGCGTTCGTCGGGATTGGGGCGTTCGAGGATCGTGTGCAACGCAACGACGACCGGCAGCGTCGTACGGTCGAGCAGCGCGAGCAGATAGTCCCCGGCCGGGCCACCATAGATGCCGTATTCGTGCTGCACCCAGATTGCCTGGGCGCCGCTCGCATCGATCTTGCGCGCGGCATCCAGATAAGCGGTCAGGTCGGTTTCGGGGATCGTTCCAACGACTTCCGGCGGATACTCGTACAGACCAGGATGATCATCCATCGCATAGACGTCGACCGCGACCTCGGGAAAGCGCGCCCGCATCGCCGTGAACACGTCCGTCGTATAGGTCGCGATACCGCACCGCCTCGGCAAAAAATTGCCAATGAGTGCCAGCCGCGTGATCTTGGTCCCGTCCGCCGGTAACGCCATACCCTGTCCTTTGTCTGAGCGCGCATAACAGGCTAACCCGGCATCGCGTTCACCCCCAACGGCTGACAAGGTATGAAAGTTGCATTAATATTGCACTGCAACACACGCTTTGATGTTAAACTTTATTAACATCACTGCATGCGACGACGGCGTCAGCCACGCCCGCGATACGGGGCGACGCCCTGATCGGGCAGCCAGAGATCGGCAGGGGGCGCCGAAGACTGCCAGAAGACATCGATCGGGATCCCGCCGCGAGGATACCAATAGCCGCCGATCCGCAGCCAGACCGGCTTCATTTCGTCGAACAGCCGCTCGCCGATGCCGACCGTGCAGTCCTCATGGAAGCCGGCATGGTTGCGAAAGCTGCCGAGGAACAGCTTGAGCGACTTGGATTCGACGATGGTCTCGCCGGGAACATAGTCGATGACGAGATGCGCGAAATCGGGCTGGCCGGTGACCGGACAGAGCGAGGTGAATTCGGGGGCGGCAAACCGCACCAGATAGGTCCGGCCGACGCGCGGGTTGGGCACGTAATCGAGCACGGCCTCTTCGGGCGAGGCGGGGAGGGCGCTGTTCTGGCCCAGATATAACGGGTTTGTAGGAGCGGTCATGGTCCGCCATGTAGGATGCGATGCGCTCCAAGAAAACCACGCTCGTGCCGATCCTCGGCGACCAGCTCTCGCTGCAGATCGCCTCGCTCAACGGGGCCGACCCGGCGGCGACGATCGTGCTGATGATGGAGGTCGCCGACGAGACGACCTATGTCCGCCACCATCGCCGCAAGATCGCCTATATCCTGTCGGCGATGCGGCATCACGCCGAGGCACTGCGCGAGGCGGGCTGGACCGTCGACTACGTCACGCTCGACGATCCGGAGTCGACCGGCAGCTTCACCGGCGAGGTCGCGCGCGCGATCGGGCGGCATCATCCGGCGCGAATCATCGTCACCGAGGCGGGCGAGTGGCGCGTTGCGGGGATGCTCGACGCGTGGGAAACGCTGTTCGGCCTGCCGGTCGAAATCCGCGCCGACGACCGTTTCCTCGCCAGCCATGCCGAGTTCGAGGCTTGGGCGGAGGGGCGCAAGCAGTTGCGGATGGAGTATTTCTACCGCGAGATGCGCCGCCGCACCGGGTTGCTGATGGACGGCGACAAGCCCGAGGGGGGCGAGTGGAATTACGATGCGGATAATCGCAAGCCCGCCAAGGCCGACCTGCTGATGCCGCGCCCGCTCTCCTTTGCCCCCGATGCGATCACGACCGAGGTGCTCGCGATGGTCGCGGCGCGGTTCGGCGAGCATCCCGGCAGCCTCGATGCCTTCGACTTCGCGACGACGCGCGAGGACGCGCTGAAGCAGCAGCGGCATTTCCTGAAGCACGCGCTGCCGCGGTTCGGGGATTATCAGGATGCGATGCTGACCGACCAGCCGTTCCTGTGGCACGCGGTGCTGTCGCCCTATATCAATTCGGGGCTGCTCGATCCGGTCGACCTGTGTCGCGCGGTCGAGGCGGAATATGCCGCCGGGCGCGTGCCGCTCAACTGCGCCGAAGGGTTCATCCGCCAGATCATCGGCTGGCGCGAATATATGCGCGGCATCTATTGGCGCGAGGGGCCGGATTATGTCGAGCGCAACTTCCTGGATGCTAGGCGCGACCTGCCCGGCTTTTACTGGACCGGCGAGACCGACATGCACTGCCTCTCGCAAGCGATTGGGCAGACGCTCGACCATGCCTATGCGCACCATATCCAGCGGCTGATGGTGACGGGCAATTTCGCGCTGCTGATCGGCGCGGACCCGAAGCAGGTCCATGAATGGTATCTGGAGGTCTATGCCGATGCGTATGAATGGGTCGAGCTGCCCAATACGCTGGGGATGAGCCAGTTCGCCGATGGTGGCCTGCTCGGGTCGAAGCCCTATGCGGCGTCGGGCGCGTATATCAACCGGATGTCGGATTATTGCGGGCATTGCCGCTATGACGTGAAGCAGCGCGTCGGCCCCGACGCCTGCCCGTTCAACGCGCTCTACTGGGATTTCCTGGTGCGCAACGCGGACAAGCTCGATCGCAACCCGCGACTGGCGATGCCGTATCGCAACTGGGCGAAGATGAAGCCGGCGGACCGGGACGCGACGCTGGCGCAGGCAAAGGAATTTCTGGCGCGGCTCGACGGCTGAGCGCTACATTCGCCGCCAGGACGGGTGTAACGCCGTCGATAGGAGCAGGCGGATGCCGCATTTCGGCGATTACCAGAACGCGATCTACAACGCCGGTCTGAGCGGCGTGATCCCGAAGCTGCCGGTCGATTACGCGACGCTCGAACAGCGCGCGAGCGCGGCGATGCCGCCATCGGTGCTGGGCTATGTCCAGGGTGGCTGCGGCGACGAATTCACGCAAAACAACAATGCCGACGCGTTCCGGCACTGGGGCATGACGCCGCGGATGATGGTCGATTGCAGCAGGCGCGACCTGTCGATCGACCTGTTCGGGATGCGGCTGCCGAGCCCGATCTTCATGGCGCCGGTCGGGGTGATCGGGATCTGCACGCAGGACGGTCACGGCGATCTCGCCGCCGCGCGCGCCTCGGCCGAAACGGGGGTGCCGCTGATGGCCTCGACGCTGTCGAACGATCCGCTCGAAAGCGTGGCGGGTGCGCTGGGCGATACCCCTGGGTTTTTCCAGCTCTATACACCCAAGGACAAGGCGCTGGCCGAGAGCCTGGTGCGTAGGGCCGAGGCGGCGGGGTATAAGGGGATCGTCGTTACGCTCGACACCTGGGTGACGGGCTGGCGGCCGCGCGACCTGAACGTCGCGAACTTCCCGCAGCTGCGCGGCGCGGTGCTGATGAACTATTTTTCGGACCCGGTCTTTCGCGCGATGCTCGCCAGGCCGCCCGAGGAGGATGGCGCGGCGGCGGTGCGGCAATGGGCAGGCGTGTTCGGCAAGGTGCTGACCTGGGACGACATGGCGTGGCTGCGCTCGCTGACGACATTGCCGCTGATCCTGAAGGGGATCTGCCATCCCGACGATGCGCGCCGCG
>NZ_JPJC01000104.1:0-7929 GCF_000733135.1 Sphingomonas sp. FUKUSWIS1 | reverse complement strand
GACCGGCGCGCAATATGGCAGCTTCGGCTTCGACGAGAAGGGCATGGACAAGAGCGTCCAGCCCGGTGACGATTTCTACGCCTTCGCCAATGGCAACTGGGCGAAGACCACCCCGATCCCCGCGGACAAGTCGAACTACGGCGCGTTCAACTTCCTCTCCGACCTGTCCGAGACGCGCACCCGCGGCATCCTCGACACCGCGGCCAAGGACCCCAACTCGAAGATCGGTCGCGCCTATGCGACCTTCCTCGACACCGGCACGATCGAGGCCAAGGGGCTGGCGCCGATCCGCCCATGGCTCGCGAAGATCGCCGCGCTGAAGGACCGGGCGGGCTATCCTGCGCTGCTCGCCGAGGCGGATCGCGCCGGGATCGGCGGCCCGTTCGGCAGCGGCGTCGGCCAGGACGACAAGATCCCCGAGCAATACGCGCTCTCGCTCGGCCAGTCGGGGCTCGGTCTGCCCGACCGCGACTATTATCTCAGCACCGACGCCAAGCTGGTCGAGGCGCGCACCGCCTACCGCGCGCACATCGCCAAGATGCTGACGCTCGCCGGCGAACCCGATGCCGAGGCGCGCGCCGCCGCGTTGCTCGCGTTCGAGACCGAGATCGCCCGGGTCAGCTGGACCCGAGTCGACAGCCGCGACGCGACCAAGACCTATAACAAGATGTCCGTCGCAGAGCTCGCCAAGCGCGCGCCCGGCTTCGACTTCGCGGGCTATTTCAAGGCGACCGGCACGCCCGTACCGACCGTCATCGTCGCACAGCCCTCGGCGATCACCGGCATTGCAAAACTCGTCGCGACCGCGCCGATCGGCGTGCTCAAGGACCAGCTGATCCTGCGTTCGCTCGACGGCTATGCGGACGTGCTGCCAAAGGCGTTCGACGCCGAACAGTTCGCCTTTTACGGCACCGTGCTCGGCGGCACCCCCGAGCAGGAGGCCCGCTGGAAGCGCGGTGTCCAGTTCACCAGCGGTGCGCTCGGCGACGAGGTCAGCAAGCTCTACGTCGCACAGTATTTCCCGCCCGAGACCAAGGCGGCAGCGGACGTGCTGGTGAAGAACGTGCTCGCCGCGATGGGCCGCCGGATCGACAAGCTCGACTGGATGGCGCCCGAGACCAAGCAGAAGGCGCACGCCAAGCTCGCCGCCTTCACCCCCAAGATCGGCTATCCCAGCCAGTGGAAGGACCTGTCCGCGCTGACGATCACGTCCGGCGACGCGTTCGGCAACGAATGGCGCGCCAATGAATGGCAGCATCAGGACAATATCGCCAAGCTCGGCAAGCCCCTGCAGCGCTGGGAATGGGGCATGACGCCGATGACGGTCAACGCCTATGCCAATTTCGGCATGGTCGAGATCGTCTTCCCCGCAGCCATCCTCCAGCCGCCGTTCTTCGATCCGAAGGCCGACGACGCGGTCAATTACGGCGGCATCGGCGCCGTGATCGGCCACGAACTGAGCCATCATTTCGACGACCAGGGTTCGAAATACGATGCCAAGGGGCAGCTCACCGACTGGTGGACGCCCAAGGACATCGCCGGCTTCAACGCACTCACCGGCAAGCTCGGCGCGCAGTACGACGCCTATGAGCCGCTGCCGGGGATGCACGTGAAGGGCCAGCTGACGATGGGCGAAAACATCGCCGATCTCGCCGGGCTGACGGTCGCCTATGACGCCTATCACACCGCGCTCGGCGGCGAGGCGGCGCCCGTGCTCGACGGCTTCACCGGCGACCAGCGCTTCTATCTGGGCTGGGCGCAGGTCTGGCGCCGCAACTACCGCGAGGCGAACCTGCGTCAGCGGCTGCTGACCGATCCGCATTCGCCGTCGCAGCAGCGCGCCTCGGTCGTCCGCAATCTCGACCCCTGGTACGCCGCCTATCAGCCCAAGCCGACGCAGCGTCTGTATCTCGCCCCCGAACAGCGCGTACGCATCTGGTGACCGGCCGCGTCCCCGACCGGGAAACCGGGCGGGGACATGATGCTTGACCCCAAACCCCCGAACAGCGGAAGAGGCATCGCATGGTTTCGCTTCCGCCCCAGACCGGCCTCGGGCCGAACCGCCGCGCCGCCCTTGTCGCGGCGGTGACGGGGATCGCCGCGTCGGGGCTGGTGCTCGGCATGATCGGCGACCTCGTCGTCGCGGCGGCCTTTCTCGCCGCGGCGATCATCGTCGTCGGCGCGGTGATCGTCTGGCGGTTGCTCGCGCGCGCCGGCAGCGCCGAACTGCGCACGATCGACTGGGACTTTACGCGGGCGGTTGCGCAGGCGAGCGGCGATGCGATCGCGGTGACCGATCGCGCGGGCCGGCTGGTCTGCGCGAACGACGCCTATGACGCGGTGTTCAGCGGCTTTCCGACCCCGCCGGGGCTGCCGCTCGACGCGAGTGGGGTCGTATTGCTGGCCGAGGCCGGACGCACCGCGTGGCGCGACGGTCACGCGCAGGCAGAACGGCTGGTCGCCAACGGGCTGCGCATCTCGGCATCGATCACCCGCGCCGGGGACGAGGCGGACATGCTCGTCTGGCGGTTCGTCACCGCGCCCGACTATGACCTCGCACAGACCGCCGAGCGGCTGATCGACGGGCCGACCGGCGACCGGCTCGGCGGCAGCGGGATCATGGCGGCGTTGCTCAGCGCCGACGGCCGCGTCCGCGCGACCAACCGCGTGCTCCGCGTCCGCGCGATTGGCGACGAGCATGAGGCGATCGAAGGCCGCGACTTCGCGCGCTTCCTGATCACCGACAATCGCGGCCTCGTCCGCTTCGCGCGCGAGGGCGGCGCGGGGACGCCGCTGCGCGTGGTGCAGGTGCCCTTTGTCGAGGGCGACGACGCCCCCGTCCTCGTCATTTTGCTCGACGACGAGGAGGATGCGCCCGCGATCGGCGCGTCCGCCTCCGCGCATGTCCGCAGCCTCGTCAGCCTGATGCCGTTCAGCATGGCGCTGGTCGATCGCGAGGGCCGCTTCATCCAGATGAACGACTCGTTCCTGCGCGCCGCCGGGGTCGTCGGCGCCGCGCCGCCGCTTTACCCCGGCGACCTCGTCGTACGCGAGGACAAGACCGCGGTCGCCGACGCGATCCGTCGGTTCGCGGGCGGGCAGACGCATTCGACCGACATGGCGGTCCGGCTGAAGGATCATCCCGACGAGCCGGTCGCGCTGACCATCGCCGGCGCGCGCGGGCTCGGCGACGCCGCCGTCCTGCTCAGCCTGAAAGACAATAGCGAGGAATCGCGACTGAAGCGCGAGGTGGCGCAGGCGACCAAGATGCAGGCGGTCGGCCAGCTCGCCGGCGGCGTCGCGCATGATTTCAACAACATCCTGACCGCGATCATCGGCCACTGCGACCTGATGCTGATGCGCCATTCGCCCGGCGACAGCGATTATGACGACATCCAGCAGATCCGCACCAACTCGAACCGCGCCGCCGGGCTGACCCGCCAGCTGCTCGCCTTCAGCCGCCAGCAGACGCTGCGCCCGCAGATCCTGCAGCTGCCCGACGTCGTGTCCGAGGTCTCCAACCTGCTCAAGCGACTGATGGGCGAGACCGTCCGGCTCGACATGATGCACGGCCGCAACCTGGGGCCGGTCCGCGCCGATCCGGGGCAGCTCGAACAGGTCGTCGTCAACCTCGCAGTCAACGCCCGCGATGCGATCCTGTCCGCCAACCCGCGCGGCGGCGGCACGCTGACCATCACCACGCGTTCGGTCTCGGCGACCGAGGTGCGGCAGATGGCCTCCGACATCCTGCCCGTCGCGGATTATACCGCGCTGATCGTCCAGGACACCGGCACCGGGATCCCGCCCGAGGTCCTGCCCAAGATCTTCGAGCCGTTCTTCACGACCAAGGAATTCGGCAAGGGCACCGGGCTCGGCCTGTCGACCGTCTACGGCATCGTCAAGCAGTCGGGCGGCTATATCTTCGCCGAATCGCAGCCGGGGCAGGGGGCGACCTTCACCATCTTCCTCCCCGTCCACGCCGCCCCCGCCGCGCCGCGGCTCACCGCGCCCAAGCCCGCGGCGAAGCCCGCCGACCTGTGGGGCACGGGCACGATCCTGCTGGTCGAGGACGAGGACATGGTCCGCGCGGTCGCCGAACGCGCGCTCACCCGCCAGGGGTATAGCGTGCTGACCGCGGAGAATGGCGAGGTCGCGCTCGAGATCATGGCGAAGAACGGCCGCCCCGACCTGCTGATCACCGACGTGGTGATGCCGACCATGGACGGCCCGACGATGGTCCGGCACGCCCGCGAGAAATATCCAGACCTGCCGATCGTCTTCATGTCGGGCTATGCCGAGGAACAGCTGCGCAAGTCGATCGACCTCGACAATGTCGAGTTTCTTCCCAAGCCCTTCTCGGTTCAGCAGCTTGCCGAAGCCGCGCGCGACGTTCTTGCGGCACGTTAAGCAACAAGATGTTGGCGCTCGGCGAAATTGCCGCCTAAGGTACAAAATATGAACGTGCCACAGCAGATCCTCATCGTAGAGGATGAACCGTTGATCGCCATGATGCTCGAGGATTTCCTCGAGGTGCTGGACAAGGGCGTGGCAGGGTCCGTCGACACCGTCGCCGATGCCCTGCACCGCATCTCGGCCGGGGGTGTCGACGCCGCGATCCTCGACGTCAACCTGCGTGGCGGTGAGAAGAGTACTCCGATCGCCGAACGGCTTGCTGAGGGCGGAATTCCCTTCGTGTTCGCGACCGGCGGTGGCGATGACGGCCTCGATCCCCGCTTCCGCGACCGGCCCCGCCTGCAGAAGCCGTTTACGATGGACGGCGTCGCCAAGGCGCTCGAAAGCCTCTGACGCCCGCCGCGCGGGCTCTGCGGTCCTTGTCTGGCCGCGGCCGCGGCGGATAAAACTGCAAATCCATACGCAACTGTCTTGCGCAAAGGCCCCGTCTCGCGACATAGGCGGTCGCCATGACCCGTATATTCGATAAATCGCGCTTGCCGAGCCGGCATGTCTCCGTCGGTCCAGAGCGTGCGCCGCACCGCAGCTATTACTACGCGATGGGTATCCCCGAAGAGGATATCGCGCGTCCGTTCGTCGCGCTCGCGTCCGCCGGCAACAACTCGGCCCCCTGCAACACCACGCTCGACGCGCAGGCCGACGCCGCGCAGGCCGGCGTCATCCAGGGCGGCGGGATGCCACGCCGCTTCAATACCATCACCGTCACCGACGGCATCGCGATGGGCCATCAGGGGATGAAGGCGAGCCTCGTCAGCCGCGAAGTCATCGCCGACTCGGTCGAACTCTCGGTCCGCGGCCATTGCTACGACGCGCTGGTCGGCTTTGCCGGCTGCGACAAGTCGCTGCCCGGCATGATGATGGCCATGCTCCGCCTGAACATCCCGTCGGTGTTCGTCTATGGCGGCTCGATCCTGCCCGGCCGCTATCAGGAGCGCGACGTCACCGTCGTCGACGTGTTCGAGATCGTCGGCAAATATGCCGCCGGTGCCTGCCCGCTGTCGGAGGTGCATGCGCTCGAGAAGGTCGCCTGCCCGGGCCACGGCGCCTGCGGTGGGCAATATACCGCCAACACCATGGCCTGCGTCGCGGAAGCAATCGGATTATCCATTCCGAACAGTAACATGGTACCCGCTCCTTACACGACGCGTGAACAGATCGCGGTGGCTGCAGGGGCGCAGGTCATGGAGTGTCTGGCCGACAATATCCGCCCGCGCGACATCTGCACGCGCGAAGCCTTCATCAATGCGGCGCGAGTCGTCGCCGCGACCGGCGGCTCGACCAACGCCGCGCTGCATCTGCCCGCCATGGCGTCGGAAGCGGGGATCGAGTTCGACCTGTTCGACGTCGCGGAAATCTTCAAGACAACGCCGTACATCGCCGACCTCAAACCCGGTGGGAAGTATGTCGCCAAGGACATGTACGAGGCGGGCGGCGTCTACATGCTGATGAAGACGATGCTCAGCGGCGGATTCCTCGACGGCAGCTGCATGACCGTGACCGGCAAGACGCTGGCCGAGAATATCGACCAGGTGACGTGGAACCCCGACCAGAAGGTCATCTACGACATCAGCACCCCGCTGACCCCAACGGGTGGCGTCGTCGGCCTGCGCGGCAGTCTCGCCCCCGATGGCGCGATCGTGAAGGTCGCGGGCATGCACCGGCTGCAGTTCAGCGGCCCGGCGCGTGTGTTCGACTGCGAGGAGGACACCTTTGCCGCGGTCGAGGCGCGTGCGATCAACGAGGGCGAGGTCATCGTCATCCGCTACGAAGGTCCCAAGGGTGGCCCGGGCATGCGCGAGATGCTCTCGACCACCGCCGCGCTCTACGGGCTGGGGATGGGCGAGAGCGTCGCGCTGATCACCGACGGCCGTTTCTCGGGCGGCACACGCGGCTTCTGCATCGGCCATGTCGGCCCCGAAGCCGCCGATGGCGGCCCGATCGCGCTCGTCGAGGATGGCGACATTATCCATATCGATGCCGAGGCGGGGACGATCGATCTCGATGTTCCCGAGGACGTGATGGCGGCACGCCGCGCGGTCTGGGTCCCGCGCAAGACCGATTACGGCTCGGGCGCGCTGTGGCGCTATGCGAAGACCGTCGGTCCGGCGTACAAGGGCGCGGTCACGCACCCGGGAGCCGCAGCCGAAACGCATGTCTACGCGGATATCTAAACGATCGCAGTGTCTTGTTGGGCTTGTCTCACTCCCGCTGGCAGCCTGCGGGAGCGGCAAGCCCGATGCCGGTGATACGGCGTCGCGCCGCGACGACGCTTCCTTCATGCATGTCCCCTGCGCCAGGGGGGGCGCCGCTTTGGCTCCCGACTGCACGATCGAGCAGGCGCGCGGTGCAGATGGCGTGATCCTGACCCTCCGCCACGCCGATGGCGGCTTTCGCCGGCTGCGCGTCTCGCCTGACGGCCGCGGCGTGGTCGCCGCCGACGGGGCGGAGCGGGCGCGCGTCACGGCATCCACGCCCGGCAGCATCGACGTCGCGCTGGGCACCGACCGCTACCGCCTCCCGGCGACGGTCCAGCCGGGCGCGAACGGCTCATGATCCGGATCGAGGGCCAGCCCGTCCTGACCGCCGCCGAGATGCGCGCGGCCGAGGATGCGGTGATCGCAACCGGAATCCCGGTCGAGACGCTGATGGACCGCGCAGGCACCGCGATCGCGCACGCGGTCCGCCGTCTGGCGGGATCGAACGCCATCCTGATCCTCTGCGGCCCCGGCAACAATGGCGGCGACGGCTATGTCGCCGCGCGCGTGCTCGCCGAACTGGGCGCAACCGTCCGCGTCGCCGCGCTGTCCGAACCCCGCACCGACGCAGCCAGGGCGGCAAGGGCAGGGTGGCCCGGCCCCGTCGACTCGCTCGCCACCGCGAAGCCCGCCCCCGTCCTCGTCGACGCCCTCTTCGGCACCGGCCTGACCCGACCCTTGAGTGGTACCTCTCCCCAAACCCCAAACACCCCCCCGGCGAAGGCCGGGGCCCAGTTGGGCACCGCTATCGACGAAGTGCACGGTTCACCCAACTGGCCCCCGGCCTCCGCCGGGGAGGTATCGATCGGGGAAAGACTCCACACCCTGACCAAAGCCGCCACCCTCACCATAGCCATCGACCTCCCCAGCGGCCTCGCCACCGACTCCGGCCGCGCGCTCACCACACCCCCCGTCTTCCACCTCACGCTAGCCCTCGGCGCACTCAAACCCGTGCACCTCCTCCAGCCCGCCGCCCGCTATTGCGGCGAGATCCGCCTCCTCGACATCGGCGTCCCCGTCACCAGCCAGATCGAAGTGCTCAAAAGCCCGCACCTCGCACCGCCCGGACCCGACGCGCACAAATACACCCGCGGCATGGTCGGGGTCATCGCCGGCACGATGGCAGGCGCCGCCGACCTCGCCGCGCTCGCCGCGATGCGCGCGGGCGCGGGCTATGTGACGCTGCTCGGCGACAGCGCCG
>NZ_JPJC01000103.1:0-3724 GCF_000733135.1 Sphingomonas sp. FUKUSWIS1 | reverse complement strand
CGCCGGTGAAATTCAAGACGCCCTGGGAATGGTCGATCGCGGCGATGCGCGCGCTGGGCATGACCAATGTCCAGCCGGGCGCGATCGCAGGCCTGCTGACGCAGCTTGGCCACCCGGTGTGGAAGCCCGGGCAGCCGGCCGGCTATGACGATATCGCCGCGAGCTGGGCGGGGCCCGATGCGGTGATGCGCCGGGTCGAGGCGGCGGAGCGGTTCGCCTCGCGCGCGGGCGGGGCGATCGATGCCCGCAGACTGGCGGCGACGCTGTTCCCCGGATCGGTGAGCGCCGCCACGACCGAGGCGCTGGCGCGCGCCGAAAGCCCCGGGCAGGCGCTCGCGCTGCTGCTCGTCGCACCCGAATCGATGCGGAGATAAGCCATGCTCGATCGTCGTCACGTCATCACTTCCGCCATGCTCGGCGGCCTCGCCAGCGCCTTTGCACCGCGCATGGCCTTTGCCCGCGCCGCCACCGCGATGCGGTTCGTCTTCATCATCCAGCGTGGCGCGGCCGACGGGCTGGGGACGATCGGTGCGATCGGCGACCCGGCCTTCGCGGGCGTCCGCGGCGATCTCGCCGCCGACGTCGCGTCGGGCACCAGGCTCGACGGCCTGTTCGCATTGCATCCCGCGCTTGCGACGACCGCGGGCCTCTATGCGCGCAAGGAGGCGGTGTTCGCGCATGCGATCGCGTCCCCCTATCGCGACCGATCGCATTTCGATGGTCAGAACGTCCTCGAGACGGGCGGCGCCACGGCCTATCAGGTCAAGGACGGGTGGCTCAATCGCCTGCTCGACCTGCTGCCCGCGGATTCGGCGCGCGGCATCGCGGTCGCGGCGACCGTGCCGATGGCGCTGCGCGGCCGTCGGGAGGTCGCCTCCTATGCGCCGTCCAACCTGCCCGACGCGTCCGACGATCTGCTTCAGCGCGTCGCGATGCTGTATCAGGGCGACGCGCAGCTTCATGGCCTGTGGAGCGAGGCGATAGCGACGCGGAGCCTGACCAGCGACCTCGCCGCGGCGAACGGCCAGAATGCGGCGGCGACGGGCACGCTCGCCGCACGGTTGATCGCGCCGACGAACGGCGCCCGCATCGCGATGATCGAGACCGGCGGTTGGGACACGCATGCCGGCCAGCGCGGGCGCCTCGCCGCGCAGCTCAAGGGCCTCGATGCGATGATCGGCGCGTTGCAGACGGGGCTCGGGCCGCTCTGGGCGGAGACGATGGTCCTTGTCGCGACCGAGTTCGGGCGGACCGTCGCGGTCAACGGGACCGGCGGCACCGATCATGGGACGGGCGCGTCGGCGATGGTGCTGGGCGGCGGGGTCGCGGGCGGGCGCGTGATCGCCGACTGGCCGGGGCTGGGGGCAGGGGCGCTTTACGAGGGGCGCGACCTCAGGCCGACGATGGCGCTCGACGCGTTCATCGGCGGTGCGGTCGCGGCGCATTTCGGCGTCGAGCCCGGCCGCGCGATGGCGACGCTGTTCCCGGCCAGCGCCCGGACCCTGGCGATCGAGGGGCTGGTCCGCACCTGACCGGGCCGGTGCGGGATGAATTGAGCCCGGCCCTGCTTTGGGCTAGAGCCCCCGCTTCCTTACGATACCGGAATTGGCATGACGCTCTATACCCGCTTCGCCGCGCATATCGATGCGGCGCTCGACACGCTGACCGAGGCGGGACTGTTGCCGGCCGGGCTCGACCGCAAGAACGTGACGGTCGAGCCGCCGCGCGATGCAAGCCACGGCGATCTTGCGACCAACGCGGCGATGGTGCTGGCCAAGCCCGCCAAGACCAACCCGCGCGTGCTGGCGGATGCGCTGGTCGTCGAACTCGGCAAGATCGAGTCCGTCGAAAGCGCGAGCGTGGCGGGACCGGGCTTCATCAACATGAAGCTGACCGACGATGCCTGGCGCGGCGAGCTGGCCGCGGTGCCGGTCGCAGGCGCCGATTACGGGCGCTCAACGCTGGGCGACGGGATCACCGTCAACATCGAATATGTGTCGGCGAACCCGACCGGACCGATGCACATGGGGCATTGCCGGGGCGCAGTGGTCGGCGACGCGCTGGCCAGCCTGCTCGAATTTGCCGGACACCGGGTGATCCGCGAATATTATGTCAACGATGCCGGCGGGCAGGTCGACGTGCTCGCGCGCTCGGTCCACCTGCGGTACCGCGAGGCGTTGGGCGAGACGGTGACGATCCCAGAGGGCCTGTATCCCGGCGATTACCTCGTGCCGATCGGGCAGGCGCTGGCGAGCGAATATGGCGACCGGTTCGTCGGTGCGCCCGAAAGCGAGTGGCTGGCGACGTTCCGGACGCGCGCGGTCGCGGCGATGATGGTGATGATCCGCGCCGATCTCGCGCTGCTCGGGATCGAGCATGAGGTGTTCTCCTCCGAGGCCGAACTGCAGGCGCTCGGCAAGCCCGAGGCGGCGGAGGCCGAGCTGCGGTCGCGCGATCTGGTCTATGACGGCGTGCTTGAGGCGCCCAAGGGCGAGATGGCGGACGACTGGGAGCCGGTCGAGCTGCCGCTGTTCCGCTCGACGCAGTTCGGCGACGACCAGGATCGGCCGATCAAGAAGTCGAACGGATCGTGGACCTATTTCGGTGCTGACCTTGCCTATCATTTCCAGAAGAGCCAGACCGCCGACCAGCTGATCGACATCTGGGGCGCGGATCACGGCGGCACGGTCAAGCGGATCGTCGCGGGCGTGGCCGCGCTGACCGGCGGCAAGACGCGGTTCGACGTCAAGCTGGTCCAGATGGTCCGGCTGCTGCGCAATGGCGAGCCGGTGAAGATGTCCAAGCGGTCGGGCAATTTCGTCACGCTCGCCGATGTCGTGAACGAGGTCGGCAAGGATGTCGTGCGCTTCACGATGCTGACGCGGCGGTCGGACGCGCAGATGGACTTCGACTTCGCCAAGGTGGTCGAGGCGTCGAAGGACAATCCGGTCTTCTACGTCCAATATGCGCATGCACGGATCGCCTCGCTGCACCGGCGCGCGGACGAGGCGGGGATCGCCGCAATCGAGGCGGACCTGTCCCGGCTTGATACGGACGAGCTCGCGCTGATGAAGCTCGCCAGCCAGTTTCCGCGAATCGTCGAAACCGCCGCTACGGCGCGCGAGCCGCATAGGATCGCGTTCTATCTCTACGACTTGGCCGCAGCGTTCCATGCGCTGTGGAATGTCGGCAACGATCGGCCCGAGCGGCGCTTCCTGGTGGTCGAGGATCCCGGCGCCACGGCGGCACGGCTTTTCTTGGCGGACGCAATCGGGCAGATCATCCGCAACGGCCTTGCCATCATGGGCGTCGAGGCGGTTTCGGAGTTGAATTGATGGCCGACGAGATGAACCTGCGCGAGGAAGATCGACTGCCCTGGCTGGAGACGATCGAGTCGGACGATCGTGACGGCCCGCCGATCGCGCGTGTCGTCGCGCTCGTCGTGCTGGGGCTGGGTCTGCTCGCGGCGATCATCTTCGGGGTCTACACGCTGCAGAACCGCGTGCCGTCGGGCGACGGCCAGCTGATCGCCGCGCCGGCGACCCCGTACAAGGTCAAGCCCGATGCGGTCGGCGGCCTCAAGGTCAATGGCGAGGGCGACAGCGCGATCGCGACCAGCGCGGGCAAGGGCGCCGGCAATGGTGCGATCGACCTGACGGGCTTGCCCTTGTTCGGGTTGTTGCGGGCCGAACGCTCAAGAACGCCTGCTGCGTCAAGGAAGCGG
>NZ_JPJC01000102.1:0-311 GCF_000733135.1 Sphingomonas sp. FUKUSWIS1 | reverse complement strand
GAGTAAGAGTTGAACTTACGACCTCACGCTTATCAGGCGTGCGCTCTAACCACCTGAGCTACCGGCCCCATCTCATACCCAAGCTGGTCCAGGGGACCGCTAGGCGGGAGGTGCCAGCTCAGGCTTCCACATTCTCTCGAATGTGGATCCAGTTGATGAAGGGACATGAGGACGGCGGCTAATGTTCTTTGGAATGGAAGAAGCTCTTCCCTCGGTGCGACATCCGAAGATGTGGGACCAAAGGCGCTTTCTGCCGATATCCTTAGAAAGGAGGTGATCCAGCCGCAGGTTCCCCTACGGCTACCTTGTTA
>NZ_JPJC01000101.1:0-671 GCF_000733135.1 Sphingomonas sp. FUKUSWIS1 | reverse complement strand
CCCCGGTGCGGATCCCCGCCCGCCGCGCGATGCGGCACCGCGCCCCGAACGCGGCAGCCGTCCGCCCGCGCCCGGCAAGGGACCATCAGGGGGGCGCGGTCACCCGCCCCGCGCACCACGCGGAGGTAAACGCTGATGCGGATCATCGCAGGCCAGTATCGCGGTCGCCAGATCGTCGCGCCCAAGGGTGACGCGACCCGCCCGACCGCCGATCGCATGCGCGAGGCTCTGTTCTCGATGCTGACCAGCCGGGTCGGCAGTTTCGAGGGGCTCGCGGTCGCCGATCTCTTCGCGGGCTCGGGTGCGCTCGGGATCGAGGCCTTGTCGCGCGGTGCGGGATCGTGCCTGTTCGTCGAACAGGACAAGCCCGCGCTCGATGCGCTGAAGGCCAATCTTGCCAAGCTCGGCATCCGCGGCGACGTCCGCGCGACCTCGGTGATGGCGATGGGCCCCGCGCCCGCGCCGCTCGACATCATCCTGATGGATCCGCCCTATGACACCGGGGCGGGCCTCGTCGCGCTCGACAAGCTCGCCCGGCTCGGCTGGACCAGCCCGGCGACGTGGATCAGCCTCGAGACCGCGAAGGCGGAGGTCGTCCATCTGCCGGGCTTCGAGGTCGACGCCACGCGCGTCCACGGCAAGGCGCGGCTGACGCTGCTGCGCCCCGCCTG
>NZ_JPJC01000100.1:5864-10282 GCF_000733135.1 Sphingomonas sp. FUKUSWIS1 | reverse complement strand
CAGACCAGCCGGTGTCGGTCGAACCGCATCAGCGCCGCGCCGCCGCGTCCACCTCGTCCGCGATCGCCGCGGCCTTGGGCCGGCCCTTGCGCTCGGCCCCGAGCGTCGCGCGCGCATCGTGATCGCGCGTCGCGGCGAGCAGCGTCGCGAGCTGATCGGCGAGGCTGCGCTGCGGATCCCAGACTTCGGCGACCCCGCCGACGCTGACCAGATTGTCGAGGCCGGGGGCGAAGACCGGGGTGGTCTTGGCCTTGTCCTCGAGCAGATCGATCGACAGCTTGGTGACGCGCGCCATCGAGGCGAGGTCCATCACTTCGGGATGCGCGCCGGGCAGCGCGACGAGCGTGTCGCAGGCGAGCGCGGTGGCGATGAACGCGCCGGCCGCGCTGCCGCCATAGAGCAGGCCGATCGTGCGGTGGCCACGCGCCTCGGCGAGCAGCAGCGACTTGGCGAGGTGCGCGAGATATTCGCTGAGGCCGAGCAGTTCGTCACGCCGGCTCATCCGCTGGCTCGCGCTGTCGACGAGAAAGAGGATCGGCGCGTCGTCGTCGCTGCGCGCGATCGCGAGCACCGCGGCGGACAGGCGGATCGCCTGGTCGATGCCGATCGGCGTGCGCGCGGTGGCGCCGATGACATGCACGACCCGTCCGTCGGGCGATGTGCCGCGACCGAACAGCAGGTCGCCCTCCGCGGTGACATCATGGCCGGCCGGAAACAGCGAATCGAGGATCTCAACGGGCGTCATCGGCGCTCTCCCGGTATTGGGCGGCAAGGGTCGCGAAGGCGGCGGAAGGCATGTCGGGGATCGCTTGCGGGTCATCGATGCCCAGCATGCGCCAGATGTCGGTCGCGTCGGCGGCCTCGCCGAACCGGGCGATGCGGCGTTCGAGGCGGTCCTGTTCCGCGTCCAGAGTGGCTAGGTTGAGACCGGGTCGCTCCCCTCTCCCGAACGGGACAGAGGAGGCATTCCGAACGGAACCCGCCTTGGCTGGTCGCCCGAGCGCCGCGAGCATCGCCGCGCGGAACGCCGCGGCATCGTCG
Source organism: Sphingomonas sp. FUKUSWIS1 (assembly GCF_000733135.1). Lineage (NCBI taxonomy): Bacteria > Pseudomonadati > Pseudomonadota > Alphaproteobacteria > Sphingomonadales > Sphingomonadaceae > Sphingomonas > Sphingomonas sp. FUKUSWIS1. Next base: position 9,241 of record NZ_JPJC01000100.1, on the reverse strand, counting down.
TCGACGAACAGGTCCGCGCCGCCGATCAGCGTCCGGTGCTTGCCGCCCATCGTCCGCCAGACCAGCGCACGATCGCGCGAGTCGAATTCCTCGACGCCCTTGTTGGTCTCGATCACCTCGGGGCCGGTGACGCTGATCCGCCCCTGTTCGGATATGATCAGCGTCGAGCAACAGCCGGCGATCAGCCCGCCGCCGCCATAGCAGCCCGCGCGGCCGCCGATCAGTCCGACGACGCGCACGCCCGCGATCCGCGCTTCGGTAGCCGCGCGCATGATCTCGGCGATCGCGATCTCGCCGGCATTGGCCTCCTGCAGACGGACGCCGCCGGTGTCGAACGCGATCACGACGTTGCGGGTGAGGGCTTTGGCGGCGCGGAGCAGCCCGGTCAGCTTGGCGCCGTGAACCTCGCCGAACGCGCCGCCCATGAAGCGGCCCTCCTGCGCGGCGATCAGGATCGGCGTGCCGTCGACGGTCGCGGCGCCGACGACGATGCCGTCGTCAAACTGCGCGGGCAGGTCGAAGATGCCAAGATGCGGGCTGGTCTCGCGCCGCTCTGGGCCGACATATTCGGTGAAGCTGCCGGTATCGACCAGCGCCGCGATCCGCTCGCGCGCGCCCGCCTCGTACCAGCTCTGATGAAGGTTGCTCATGCTTCGGGCTCCTCGATCATGCGGACGGCCTGGGCGAGGCGCAGCGACACGGTATCGGGTCGTGCGCCGCCATCGTTGATCGCGATCCGCAGGCCACCGGCGGCGCGCCGGCCGACGAAATCGGCGACGACCGCGTCCCAGAGGTCGCGAAAGCCGTGCGCCGCGGTGCTGATCTCGATCGCGCACCGATCGGCCGCGTCGCCGCGCTCGACCAGCACTTCCAGATTGCCCGACGCGACCACGCCGACCAGCGCCAACGCGCGCGTGCCGCCCGCCGGGACGGGCGCGGCTATATCGAAATGCAGGATTTCCATGCTTCTATCCCCTACCAGTTCCGGAACCGGCTCGGCGGCCGGTAGAGCCCGCCCGAGGCGAGCATCAGGTCCTTGATCGAACGCGCGGCCAGCATGTTGCGGTTCGCGTCGAGCGGGTCGATGCCGAGATCCTCGGGCCGCTGGATGATCTTCCGCTCGCGCAGCCGTTCGACCATCGCCCTGTCGCGGCCGCGGCCGATCTCGGTAAAGCCCGCGACGCCGCGGATCGCCTGTTCGCGCTCGTCCGCAGTGCGGCAGAGCAGCAGGTTGGCGATGCCCTCCTCGGTGACGATGTGCGTCGTGTCGTCGGCATAGACCATGATTGGTGCGAGATCGAGATCGAGCTTTTCCGCGAGTTCGAGCGCGCCGAGCTTTTCGACGAACAGCGGCGCATTGCCCTCGCCGAACGTCTCGCCGATCTGGACGACGAGTTTGCGGCCGCGCCGCAGCGGTGCCGCGGTATCGGGATCCGCCTCCGCGCCGGCCTGCAACCAGGGTGCGCTGGGATGACGCCGGCCACGCGCGTCCGACCCCATGTTGGGCGCGCCGCCAAAGCCGGCGATGCGGTTCGCGGTGATCGTCGAGCTGTGCCCGGCGAGGTCGATCTGCAGCGTCGAGCCGATGAACATGTCGCAGGCATACAGCCCCGCGGTCTGGCTGAACGCGCGGTTCGAGCGGAGCGAGCCGTCGGGGCCGGTGAAGAAAATGTCGGGCCGCGCGGCGAGATAATCCTCCATGCCGACTTCGGAGCCGAAGCAATGAACCTGCTCGACCCACCCCGCCTCGATCGCGGGAATCAGCGTCGGGTGCGGGTTGAGCGCCCAGTGCGTGCAGATCTTGCCCTTCAGCCCGAGCTTCTCGCCATAGGTCGGCAGCAGCAGCTCGATCGCCGCGGTGTTGAAGCCGATGCCGTGATTCAGCCGGCGCACCCCGTAAGGCTGATAGAGCCCCTTGATCGCCAGCATCGCGGTGAGGATCTGAGTCTCGGTCATCGCCGCGGGATCGCGCGTGAACAGCGGCTCGACATAGAAGGGGCGCCCTGCGTCGAGCACGAAATGGACCTGGTCGCCGGGGATGTCGACCCGCGGCAGCGTATCGACGATCTCGCCGACCTGCGCGATCACGAGGCCGCTGCCGAAGCTCGTCGCCTCGACCACGGTCGGCGTGTCCTCGGTATTGGGGCCGGTATAGAGATTGCCGTGACGATCCGCGCTGACCGCGGCGATCAGCGCGACCTGTGGCGTCAGATCGACGAAATAGCGTGCAAACAGTTCGAGATAGGTGTGGATCGCGCCGAGCTCGATCTTGCCGCCGAACAGCATCTTCGCGATCCGTGCCGATTGCGGCCCCGAATAGGAGAAGTCGAGCCGCTTCGCGATGCCGCTGTCGAAGACGTCGAGATGCTCGGGCAGGACGACGCCCGACTGGACCATGTGCAGGTCGTGGATCCGTTCGGGATCCATCGCCGCCAGCCCCCGGGCCAGCACGTCCGCCTGTTTCTGGTTGTCGCCCTCGAGGCAGACCCGGTCACCGGGCCTGAGCACCGCTTCGAGAAAGTCGACGAGCGTTTCGGGATCGACCAGCTTGCCGGTGGCAAAGCCCCGGCCCGCCGCAATCCGCTCCTCGCGCAACTGCTTGCGCGTATTCCATTGCCGCACCGCATCGCCTCCTGACGCTTATTCCGCCTCTCTTGTATTCGCTATTGCTCCAAACGCAACCCTGTGCATACTTGACGGCGTATAAGACGCCAGATCGAATACATTGAGAGGTTATGCCATGAGCGAGTCCCTACCCGTTGACGCCACAGATGCGGGACGCGGCGCATGATCGCCGGCGTAGCACTGCTCGCGATATGTACGCTGATCGGGCAAGTGCTCGGCGAAGGCCTTGGCGTGCTGCTCGGCGTGAAGGCCAATGTCGGCGGGGTCGGTATCGCGATGATCCTGCTGATCGCCGCGCGGATGTGGCTGAAGACGCGCGGCCGCTACAATGAAGGCGTATCGCGCGGGATCGGCTTCTGGGGTGCGCTGTATATCCCGATCGTCGTCGCGATGGCGGCGCAGCAGGATGTCGTCGCCGCGGTCGAGGGCGGTCCGATCGTGCTGATCGCGGGCGTCGGCGCGCTGCTGCTGTGCTTCAGTGCAGTCGCGATCATCAGCCGGCTGTCGGGCACGCCCGAGACCATGGACGAGATCGAGGCGCGTGAGACGCGTGAAGCCGAGATGGCGATCGCCGCCGGATCCCCCGCCCCGATCACCCCGCGCTAAGGACCGCACGCATGGAAATGATCACCAAGGTCCTGACCGCCAATGCGCTGCTCACCGCGTTTGCGGTCGTCGGCATCGTCATGTGGCTGTCGAACATTCTGTCCGCCAAGCTGACGATGGGCCGGGTCCATGGCTCGGCGATCGCG
>NZ_JPJC01000100.1:0-5758 GCF_000733135.1 Sphingomonas sp. FUKUSWIS1 | reverse complement strand
CGGGATTGCGACGGGCGGGCACAAGGGGCTCGCCGACCTGCCGATGCTCGCCGGAATCGGGCTGATGGGCGGCGCGATGCTGCGCGACTTCGCGATCGTCGCGACCGCGTGCGAGGTCGATGTCGAACAGGCTAAGAAGGCGGGTCTGATCGGCGTCGTCGCGCTGCTGCTCGGTACGATCCTGCCGTTCATCGTCGGCGCGCTGGTTGCGGCGTCGTTCGGCTATACCGATGCGGTGTCGATGACGACGATCGGCGCGGGCGCGGTCACCTATATCGTCGGGCCGGTCACGGGTGCGGCGATCGGCGCGAGCTCGCCGGTCATCGCGCTGTCGATCGCGACGGGCGTGTTCAAGGCCGTGATGGTGATGGTCGGCACGCCCTTGGTCGCCGGGCTGATCGGGCTCAACAACCCGCGCAGCGCGATGGTGTTCGGCGGGCTGATGGGGACGGTCAGCGGCGTGTCAGGCGGGCTTGCCGCGACCGATCGCCGGCTCGTGCCCTATGGCGCCTTGACCGCGACCTTCCATACCGGGCTAGGGTGCCTAGTGGCGCCGTCGATCCTCTATCTGATCGTCCGCGCGATCGTGGGGGGCTGACAGCGTGGCGGATATCGAGAGCGAAGACACGGGACTGCTGTCCGACCGGATCCGCAACGCGCTGACCGATGCGATCTCGTCCGGCGAGCTCGCGCCGGGCACGATGCTCGACGAACAGCAACTGGCCGACCGCTACGGCGCCTCGCGTACCCCGGTCCGCGAGGCGCTGCGCCAGCTCGCGACCAGCGGGATGGTCGAGGTCCGCCCGCGCCGCGGCGTCATCGTCCGTCATGTCACCGCCGAGGAGGTGATGGACATGTTCGAGACGATGGCGGAGCTCGAGGCGGTGTGCGTCCGGCTCGCCACCTACCGGATCACGCCGCTAGAACGCAGCCGTCTGCTGCGGGTGCACGAGGCGAGCGAGGCGGCGGTCGTGGCGGGTGACGTCGACGCCTATGACGCGCTCAACCGTGAGTTCCACGAGGCGATCTACCGCGCGGCGCATAATGATTTCCTGGCCGATCAGGCAATCGCGGTGCGGACGCGGCTCAACGCGTTCCGCCGGATGCAGCTACGTCAGGACCGCCGCCTCGTCAGCTCGCGCGCGGAGCATGACGCGGTGATGCGCGCGATCGCCGAGGGCGATGGCGACGAGGCGGCCCGGCGGATGCGCGCGCACATGCTCAACGCCGCGAGCGCGCTCGACAGCTATATCGCGCACCAGGACGCCGCGCACGCCAAGCCGGCGGGATGATCGCCCGGCCTGGTGGGTTCCTCCGCGTATGAGTCCTCCCTCCCCCCGGAGGCATGCGGCGCCGACTGGGATATCTACCCAGTGCACTGGTCCTTTCCGATCAAGCGGCGGCTGCGCTGACGGCCTAAGGTCGCGGCGACGACCATTGAGAAAAGCAGGACGATGACGGATCAGGACGACGACCGGCCGCCGCAGCCCACAGATGCCGGCGGGGCCCCCTATTTTCACGCGCGCGCCGACTGGCACGAGCGGCGCGCCAGCGTGGCGACCGATGCCAGCACGGTGACGCTGCATCGCCGGTTCGCACGATTGTACCGGGCGCGGGCGGCCGATCCTCTAGTATATGAGTACCCGTGATTAGCGCATAAATACCAGGAACTTACGTCTCGTTTCACGCTTTATGCGTCCGATCCGCAAGCAGTTGCGCTACTGGAATGTCGGGAGCCCGATCATGAAAAGCCTGTCTGCGACGATCGCCTCGCTTGTACTGATGACGGGAGTCGTCGGCTGTGCGGCACCGGCGACACGCATATCGTCTGGGTTGCAGCGCTACGGGCTCGACGCGCCGCGCGCGGATTGCGTCGGCGAGCGGCTCCAGTCGCGCCTCTCGCTCGGGCAGCTCCAGCGGCTCGGCAAGGCGGCCGCGGCGTATCGGCAGAACGACACGACGCCGGGGGCGCTGACGCCGTCCGACCTGATCCGTGTCGCCTCCGAACTGCGCGACCCGGCGATCGCACTCGAGGTCGGCAAGGCCGCGGCGGCATGCCGTGTCCTGCCCTGAGTCGAATTGACGTTTCCCCACTTTCGAGAAGGACAAGACGATGAACAAGGACGAATTCCAGGGCGGCGCACGCTATGTCGGCGGCACGGTCGAGAAGACGATCGGCGATACCGTCAGCAGCCGTGACTGGCAGGTCGACGGCGTCGTCGATCAGGTCGCGGGCGGCGCACAGAATCTCTACGGCCGCGCGAAGTCCGCGGTCGCCGATGCCGTCGATGGCGCCCCGGAACTCGCCGACAAGCTCGGCAGCGACGCTCGCGAGGCCGCCGACCGTGCCGGCCAGCTGGCGCGACAGGGCGCGCGAACCGTGCAGGAGTCCGTCGAGGACGCACCGTTGCTCTGGGCACTTGGCGCCGCCGCGATCGGCTATGGCCTGGCCTGGCTCGTCCACGGCCAGCGCGACTGATCCGATGACCGCCGCCCCCGCCCTCAAGTCGCTGCGCGACTCCGCCGATCTGCGCCATCTGCGCCAGATCATTGCGGGGCTCGACGAGGGCGTGATCCTGATCGATCCGGACCAGTCGATCCTGTGGGCGAACGCCGCGGCGCTCGCGATGCACGGGGTCGACGCGGTCGAGGATCTGGGGGCGACGGTCGACGCGTATCGGGCGAAGTTCCAGCTGCGCTATCGCAACAACCACCGGTTGGGCGACGATGACTATCCGATCGAGCGCGTCGTGTCGGGCGAGGCGTTTTCGCAGGTGGTGGTCGAGGTGGCGGTCGCGGGCGAGGACAGCCCGCGCTGGGTCCATCAGGTCCGCAGCCTCGTCCTGACCGATGACCAGGACGAGCCCGAATGCCTCGTGCTCGTCATCCAGGACGTCTCCGCGCAGTTCGAGGCGGAGGACCGGTTCGAGCAGTCTTTCAACGCGAACCCCGCGCCCGCGCTGATCTGCCGGCTGTGCGATCTGAAATTCGTGAAGGTCAATCAGGGTTTTCTCGACATGACCGGGCATGAGCGCGACGGGGTGCTCGCGCGCACGCTCTACGATCTCGACATCCTCGCGCATGCCGACAAGCGCGACGTGGCGAAGCAGCGGCTGTGCGAGGGGCGGACGATCCCGCAGATGGAGGCCGAACTCGACCTGCCCGAAGGCGGCACCAAGCTGGTGATCGTCGCGGGCCAGCCGATCGATCTGGCCGAGCAGGCGTGCATGCTGTTCACCTTCGCGGACCTCGAACCCCGTCGCAAGGCGGAGACAGCGCTGCGCCACAGCGAGGACCGGTTCACGCGCACCTTCTCGCTGGCGCCGGTCGCGCTGGCGATCGGCACGCGCGACGGCCACCGTCTGTGCGACGTCAACGAGGCGTTCACCGAGCTGACCAGCTATACGGCGGCGGACATCGTCGATCGGCCGCTCGGGGTCGTCGATCTGTGGGAGACCGGTGCGATCCAGCACCAGATCGAGGGCGAGATCGCCGCCGACCGGCCGATCCGCGACCGCGAGCTTCGCCTGCGGCTCAAATCGGGGCAGGTGATCGATGGGATCGTCTCAAGCGAACCGATCCAGCTCGGCGGCGAACCGTGCATGCTGTGGGCGATGCGCGACATCAGCACGCGCAAGGCATCCGAGCGCGAGCTGGTCCATGCGATCGAGGCGGTGATGCAGGATACGAGCTGGCTCAGCCGGTCGATCATGGAGAAGCTCGCACGGATCCGAACGCCGCAGGCCGATCCGGTCGGCGTCGGGCTCGACGAGTTGACCCCGCGCGAGCGCGAGGTGCTGGCGCTGATCTGTCGCGGGCTCGACGACAAGTCGATCGCACGGACGCTCGACGTCTCGGGCAACACGGTGCGCAACCATGTTGCGCGGATCTATTCGAAGATCGGGGTCAACCGCCGCAACGCCGCCGCAGCCTGGGCGCGCGCGCGCGGCTTCGACGGAGACTCGCTGCCCGCGCGTCATCCGGCCGACGCGGCAAGCAAGGAGGTCGCAGCATGACCGACGACACGACACCAGGCGGCAAGGCCGGCAGCAAGACCGGACGCGCCCGCCAGGCCAAGGGCTCCGTCCAGGAGGCGATCGGCAAGATCATCGGCGACCCCGGTGTCGAACGCAGCGGCCGCCGCGAAAGCAAGGCCGGCGCGAGGCAGGCCCAGGCCGAGCCGCATGAAGCGGACCATTCCATCGACCGCGACGGCGCCGACTGACGCCGTCGCGGGCACATTATTCAACAGGAGCATCTATGACGATCACCACGACACCCGGCGTTCTGCCGGCCGACGACCTGCGTCTTGCGAAGACGCCCAGCCGCATATCCTGGGGGGCGATCTTTGCAGGCGTCGTGCTCGCGATCGCGGTCCAGCTCGTGCTGGGTATTCTCGGCACGGGCATCGGCCTGACGCTGGTCGACCCGGTCGAGGGTACGACGCCGGGCGCTGCCGGCTTCGGCATCGGTGCCGGGCTGTACTGGATCGTCACGACGATCATCGCGCTTGGCGCGGGCGGCTATGCCGCCGCGCGTGTCGCCGGGGTTCATGACCGGTTCGACGGGCTCGTCCACGGGCTCGTGGTCTGGGGCGTGACGCTGATCCTGACGCTGTACCTGCTGACCTCGGCGGTCGGCGGGATCATCGGCGGCGCCTTCCGTACCGTCGGCTCGGTCGCGACCGCAGCCGGGACCGGGATCGGAGCTGCCGCGCCCAAGGTCGCCGACGTCGCCGGCGTCGATACGGGCGACGTCCGCGAAGAGGCGGCCGCCTATCTGTCGGACGCACCGTCGGATCCTGCACAGATGACGGCGGAGCAGGCGCAGAAGGAAGTCGCCAAGCAGCTTCCCGCGCTCGCCCGCGGCGGGCCGGACGGCGCGCGTGCCGAGAGCCGCATCGTCGACATCGTCGCCGCGCAGCGCAAGATCGCACGTCCCGAAGCCCAAGCTCAGGTGACGCGCGCCAAGGCACAGTTCGTCAAGACCAAGGACGAGACGATCGCGACCGCCAAGTCGGCGACCGACACCGCCGCCGGCGCCGCTGCGGGCACGTCGTTCATGGTGGTGATCGCGCTGCTGATCGGTGCCGCCGCCGCAGGGGCCGGCGCGACCGCCGCGACGCGCCGCCGCATCTGATCGCGATCAACCGATCCTATCTCGGGCGCTGCCGGATCCTCCGGCGGCGCCTTTTTTTTGGCCGGTGTTCCGCGGTGTCATCGCCCCGGCCGCGGAATTGATTCCGATAGCGGAATGGTTGCGGCCCCCCGACCGCGCCAGGCTTTGTCCCTCTCGAGAAGCCAGCAGTTTCGAAGGTCGTCGACGTGCCCGCCGGGGCCGTCGTCACCGCCGCGCTGCTGACCCGCACAGGAGGATGAAGCATGGACGTACACGTCATCTCGAAGGCAACCGGGGCCGTCACGCGCGTATCGGGAGAGGCCGTCAGCCTCGATGCGCCGAGCGTCGTCCGGCTCGATCTTGCCCGCTCCGAAGTCGCGGGGTTCGAGCGCGAGGGCAATGCGCTCATCGTCCGCCTGACCAATGGCGACCATGTCGAGGTCGCCAATTTCCATCCTGAAGATGCCGGGGTCGCACCGCATGATCTCGTCCTGAACGAACCCGGCGGCACCATGTGGCAGGCGCGCGTCGCGCCGGGCGCGCCGCGCTTCGTCCCGCTCGAGGATCCCGAGGATCTGGTCGCGGCGGCGGGCGGCGGTGGTGGCGCCTCGCTCGCGCTGCCCGCGGCCCTGCTGGGCGG
>NZ_JPJC01000099.1:0-19101 GCF_000733135.1 Sphingomonas sp. FUKUSWIS1 | reverse complement strand
CACCGCGCGTCGAGGCGCCCGCCCCCGCACCACGCCCCGCCCCGCTCGCGGCGGATTGGCGCGACTGGCCCTATACGCCGGGAAGCTGGACCTATCGCCGCGATCCGCGCGGATCGCTGGCGAGCTTCGGAACGCAGGCGGCGCAGCCCGCGCTGACACTGCAGTGCGATACCGGCACGCGGCAAATCCATCTGTCGCGCACCGCCGCGGCCGCCACGCCGATGACGATCCGCACGTCGAGCGTCACGCGCGCGCTGGCGGTCCAGCCCGGCAGCACGCCCGGCACCGTGACGGCGACGCTGCCGGCCAGCGATCCGCTGCTCGAGGCGATGGGGTTCAGCCGCGGTCGGTTCGTGATCGACCAGCAGGGCCAGCCCGCCCTCGTCATCCCCTCATGGGCGGAGATCGAACGCGTGACCGAGGATTGCCGCGGGTAAGGGCGGGCATTCGCCCAGCGTGCCGCACAGCCTTTGAGAATTGCGCGAAATCTTCTGCAAAACAAGACTTGTATCAACAGGTCACCCGGCACACATTGCGGTTGCGGTCAGGCTTGGCCGCGTTTTTTCAACAAGCGAAAGGAGGTGATCCGATGTCTCATGGTTCAGCAGTGAGTTCGGTTCGGTTCGTTCGGGGGACGCGCTACTGATATCCGACAGCATGTGCGGGAGGTATCGCCCTCCAATCAACGCGCATGGCACAGGATGAGGTGGTACGCATGGTCCTCCGGGCTGGAGCTCTCCGGCCGCTGACCATGTCAGGAGGTTGTCGGGTCGTCGTGAGACGCCCCGGCAACCTCTTTTCATTTCTGGGTGGTTTTGTTTGGAGGATGCGGACGTGGCCCCGCATTTTTAAGAGAACGCTCCTCCCCCAACCCACACCGTCATCCTGACGAAAGTCAGGATCCAGAGCCACGCAAGTTGCCCCTAATTACACTTTCGTCAGGATGACGGGACGGGCGACGGCTAGCCGCCCTAGCGCATGCGCCGGTTACAGAAACGCCTTGGCCCGGTTGAGCACGAGGCTGCACATCTTCGTCTTCACCTGTCCGCCGAGATTGTCGAGCGACAGCCCCTGACCGTTCGGCGCCTGAAGCTCCCCCGCCTGTCCCGCTGCAAAGCCAGGCGACGTCCGCACGCCCTGCCGCCCGGTCAACCGCTGCAGGATCGACTGCGCGCCTGCCGCCTGGCCCGTCGCAGGGGACTGCGTCCGGGTCTGGGGCGCCGTTTGCCGCCCCGTTAACGCGCCTAGTGCGCCGCCCTGACCGAGCAGGTTGTTCTTGAGGCAATAGCCTAGCAGACCTGCTGCATTGCCAGCCCCGATCGAACCGATGCCCGACGCGCCACCGCCAAGCAGGCCGCCCAATCCGCCACCCAGTCCGCCGCCGAGCCCGCCAAGACTGTCACCCAGGCTACCGAGGCCCCCGCTGGACGTACGGGGCGCGGGCGCGGGTGCCCCGCTCTGGGCAACGGCGCTCGTCGTCATCAATGTTGCGACCGCGATCGCGACGACGGGGTTGGCGGGCTTGAACATACGAAACTCCTCTGGTTCGCAAGCTCAACGGAAGGGCCGCCCTCCCCGTTCCACGTCATCGGAACCAACGGTCACGCCGGCGCGAGCAACCGCTCCCGCGCGATCTTCTCGCGCCAGACGAGTGGCGCCAGCTGGTGGACGTTCTCGCCCGCCGAATCGACCGCGACCGTCACCGGGAAATCGGCGACCTCGAATTCGTAGATCGCTTCCATACCCAGATCCTCGAAGCCGACGACCTTCGATCCCTTGATCGCGCGCGCTACCAGATAGGCCGCACCGCCGACCGCCATCAGATAGGCCGACTTGGCCTCGGCGATTGCCTTGGTCGCATCGCCGCCGCGCTCGGCCTTGCCGACCATCGCGAGCAGGCCCTGGTCGAGCATCATGCGCGTGAACTTGTCCATCCGCGTCGCGGTAGTGGGGCCCGCGGGCCCGACCACCTCGTCGCCGACCGGATCGACCGGCCCGACATAATAGATCACGCGACCACGGAAATCGACGGGCAGCTCCTCGCCCCTGGCCAGCATGTCGGCGATCCGCTTGTGCGCGGCGTCGCGCCCGGTCAGCATCTTGCCGTTCAGCAGCAGCCGGTCGCCATGCTTCCACGTCTGCACGACCTCGGGAGTCAGCGTGTCGAGGTCGACCCGGATCGCGGCCTTGTCGGGCGTCCAGTTGACGTCAGGCCATTCCTCGAGCTTCGGTGCCTCCAGATACACCGGCCCCGACCCGTCGAGCACGAAATGCGCATGGCGCGTGGCGGCGCAGTTCGGGATCATCGCGACCGGCTTCGACGCGGCATGCGTCGGCCAGTCGAAAATCTTGACGTCGAGGATGGTGGAGAGCCCGCCCAGCCCTTGCGCGCCGATGCCGAGCGCGTTGACCTTGTCGTAGATCTCGATCCGCAGCGCCTCGATGTCGTTCTTCGGACCGCGTTCCTTCAGCTGCGCCATGTCGATCGCGCCCATCAGCGACTGCTTGGCGAGGATCATCGACTTTTCCGCGGTGCCGCCGATGCCGATGCCGAGCATCCCCGGCGGGCACCAGCCCGCGCCCATCTGCGGGATCATCTCGAGCACCCAGTCGACGATCGAATCGCTCGGGTTCATCATCTTGAACTTCGACTTGTTCTCACTGCCGCCGCCCTTGGCAGCGACGTCGATCGAGACGGTGTTGCCGGGCACCATCTCGACATGCATCACGCTGGGCGTGTTGTCCTTGGTGTTGCGGCGCGTGAAGGCGGGATCGGCGAGGATCGAGGCGCGCAGCTTGTTCTCGGGGTTGAGATACGCCTTGCGGACGCCTTCATCGATCACCTCCTGCAAGGAGCGGGTCGAATCGAGACGGCAGTCCTGGCCCCATTTCACGAAGATCGTGACGATGCCGGTATCCTGGCAGATCGGGCGGTGGCCTTCTGCGCACATCCGGCTGTTCGTCAGGATCTGCGCGATCGCATCCTTGGCGGCGGGGCTCTGCTCGGCTTCGTACGCGACGCCCAGCGCACGGATGTAGTCCATCGGATGGTAGTAGCTGATGAACTGGAGCGCGTCGGCGACGCTTTCGATCAGGTCGGCTTCGGTGATGACGGTCATGCAGCGCCTTTACGGATACGGGTTTGCAGGCGTCTTAGCGGCGATCGGGTGATTTATGAAGATAGGGTCGGTCGGGGGATCGCCGCGCGACCCGCCACGACGTCCGCGCCTGCACGAGATCCGACGTGTAAGGTTCTCCAAACAAAAGGGGCTGGAGTGGACACATCACCACTCCAGCCCCTCAGGCTGTGATTACGTGCAGCAGTCTTACATCGGCGGCGTCAGGCCATCCTTGCCGACCGCGACGGACCTCGCCCCCGACGCGCCGGCCAAGGTGATCGCGAACAGCTTCTGGCCCTTTGCAAGGACCGATCGCTCGGCCGGCTCGAACCGGACGATCGGCGTGCCGACGGGCACGACGACCTGCGCCTTGCCGCCCTTGTACGAGATGCTGAGCTTGGTTTCGCCGGGCTTGCCCGCCCCGCCGGTCACCGTGCCGTTGGTCATCCCGCTCTGCTGATCGACCGTGCCATTGGTCATCGCGGTCTGCCCGTCGACGGTGCCGTTGGTCATCGCGCTCTGCCCATCGGCCGCGCCGCCGCCAGCGGCCGCGACCACGCCGGGAACGTCCCAGGGATAATGGCCCTCGCCGGTCCCGCGCATCGCCTCGGGGAAGATGACGAGCTCGACCGCGCGCAGTGCGTCATCGGGACCGGTCGTGGCCGTGCCGATGAAGTCCCCGTCCTTCAGCGTCGACAGATCGGACTTCACCACCCAGGCGACCTTGGTCTTTGCATCGAGCGGCACGCTGACCGACTTGCCGTCATAGGTCTGGACGGTCAGCGCGTCGGCGCCGACCGCGGTGATCACGCCGCGAACGCGGGTAACGTCGGACGCTGCGCTTGCCGCCGCGCTGGTATTGACGGTGGCAGTGTTGGTGCCGGTCGATGTCGTGTCGCCACAGCCGCCGAGAACCGCGATCACGCCGCTCAACAGCATCAGTTTTTTGGTCACCATCGCATTGGATCCTTCGAATATCATGGCGCGCGGTGCCATGACGGCATCGGCGAACGGTGTGCGGCCGGCCACAAAGACATGGTCGGTTCGGTTCAACGCCGTAAACGAGCAACCGGGCGCATCCCGCCGACCCGATGCTCGGAGACGCGAGATATCGGCGTGACTGCGGCTATCCTGGCGACAGCGCCATACGTAGAGGGTGACGATGCAGGATCTACGAAAAATCGTCATTCTGACGGGTGCAGGAATTTCTGCCGAAAGCGGCATCGCGACGTTCCGCGGCCCGGGCGGCCTATGGGAAGGACACCGGGTCGAGGACGTCTGCACCCCCGAGGCACTCGCCGCGGATCCGGAGCTGGTGCACCGCTTCTACGATCTCCGTCGGGCGGCGCTGGCGACGGTCGAGCCCAATGCCGCGCACCGTGCGCTGGCGCGGCTGGACGAAGCGTGGGGCGGCGGATTGCTGATCGTCACGCAGAATGTCGACGACCTGCATGAGCGGGCGGGCGCGACGCGGATGCTGCACATGCATGGCGAACTGCTGTCCGCGCTATGTGCCGTCTGCGGCGCGCGCGAACCCTGGGCCGGCAGCTTGCCGGAGGGGGCGATATGCGGCGCCTGCGGGTCGGCAGCGCTGCGGCCCGACATCGTGTTCTTCGGCGAGATGCCGTACCAGATGGAACGGATCGAGGCGGCGCTGGCGCAGGCGGATCTGTTCGTGTCGATCGGGACGTCGGGGGCGGTCTATCCGGCGGCCGGCTTTGTGCAGACCGCGGCCTATCACGGCGCCGCTACCTTGGAGCTGAACCTAGACCCCTCGATGGGGAGCGTGTTCTTCGAGGAGACGCGGATCGGCGCGGCCGGAATGCTGGTGCCAGCGTGGGTCGATGAGGTTTTGGGGCGATAGTCACGGGGTAGGGACGACCGCGGCGCGCGCGCGCTTGAGCGACCGGACGTAGAACCAGATGCCCGCGCCGATCATCGGCACGCTCAGCGTTTGCCCCATCGTCAGCCCCCACCACAGATGGTCGAGCCCGGCATCGGGCTGGCGGACGAATTCGAGCACAAACCGCGCGGTGCCGTACAGGATCAGACCCGCGCCGAGCAGGTGTCCGGGACGAAGCCGCGCGTCGGTGCGCCAGAACAGATAGACCAGCACGATCATGCTGAGTCCGCCCTCGAGTGCCGCTTCGTATAGCTGGCTCGGGTGCCGGGGTATGCCGTCCTGCGTGCCCGGGAAGATCACCGCCCAGGGAAGCGAGCTTGGCCGCCCCCATAATTCCCCGTTCACGAAATTGGCGATCCGCACCAGCACGAGCCCGAACGGCGTCGCACACGCGACGTAATCGCACATCCGGAGCAGCGACAGCCGATGACGCCGCGTGAACAGGACCAGGCTGACGATCACCCCCAGGAACCCGCCATGCAGCGACATGCCGCCCCGCCAGAGCTTCAGCACGTCGAGCGGCTCGCGCCAGATCTCGGGCCGGTAGATCACGCAATAGCCGAGCCGACCACCGATGATGATGCCCAGCGTCAGGTAGAAGACGAGATCGTCGACATGCCCCGCCGTCATCGGCGCACCGGACCGGCGGAGCATCCTCCGCAGATACGACCAGCCCAGCGCGATCATCGCGATATAGCTGAGCGCGTACCATCGGAGCTGGAACAGGCCGAAATCGAGCGCCACCGGCGACAGATGCAACTGGTCGTAGCGGATCGCTGACGTCGCTTCGATCAGGGTCGGCATCGCGTGGTCCTCGTCCGGATTCTCGGGCGAGGTCTACGGTAGCATCAATAGATTTCAGGAGGTCGCGGGTTTAATACAATGGGCATGAGCGTGACGGAGTGCCGAGCCGAACTCTGTCATCCGCCCGAACGCTACCACCCCGGCGAAGGCCGGGGTCCAGTTGGGAAGGCCTGAGTAACGGAGCGCTATCCGTCGTGACGCCCGTCCCCCAACTGGGCCCCGGCCTTCGCCGGGGTGGAGTGTGGTGGTTGTGGTCGCGGGTCAGTCGACCCAGTCGAGGCCGATGTCGCGATAGACTTCGCGGTCTTCGTCCCAGCCGGGTTTGACCTTCACGTGCAGGTACAGATGCACCGGCTTGCCCGTGATCGAGGCGAGTTCGATGCGCGAGCGCGCGCCGATTTCCCTGATCCGCACGCCGCCCTTGCCGAGCACGATCGCGCGCTGAGTCGGGCGTTCGACGAGGATCTGCTGGTGGATCTCCAACGACCCGTCCTGGCGCTCGATATACTGCTCGGTCTCGATCGTGCTCGCATAGGGGAGCTCGGCGTGGAGCTGGAGATAGAGCTGTTCGCGCGTGACCTCGGACGCGAGCGCGCGTTCGGTTGAGTCGGAGACCTGGTCTTCGGGATAATGCCACGGGCCTTCGGGCATCGCCTTGGCGAGTTGCGTCTTGAAGTGCGCGAGGCCGTCGCCGGTGCCGGCACTGATGAAGAACGTCTCGGCGAAGGGGAGCAGCGCGTTCAGCTTTTCCGCGTGGATCAGGAGCTTGGTCTTGTCGGCGAGATCGACCTTGTTGAGGATCAGCCAGATCGGCTCAGGTCGGCCGACCAGCGACTCGACGATCGTCGTGACCTTGCCGCCGATCCCGCCCTTGGCGTCGACCACCAGCGCGATGATGTCCGAACCTTCCGCGCCACCCCAGGCGGCGGCGACCATCGCGCGGTCGAACCGGCGCTTGGGCTCAAAGATGCCGGGGGTGTCGACGAGCAGGATCTGCGTGTCGCCTTCGATCGCGACGCCCATCAGCTTGGCGCGCGTGGTCTGCGCCTTGGGGCTGACGATCGCGACCTTCTGGCCGACGAGCGCGTTGACGAGCGTCGACTTGCCTGCGTTCGGGGCGCCGACGATGGCGACTAGGCCGCAATGCTTCGGGTCGGGCTTGGTATTCGTTTCAGTCACATATGCTCTTTTCGAACTGGTGTTGCGGGCACCTGTACAGCGAAAACGGCTGTTCGTCATCGCGTCGCGACAAGGCAGTTTGGTTCACGCGGAGCCGCGGAGGCGCGGAGATGGTGTGGATGGGGCTCGCGCCGTCTGCGATTATGCGCCGTCGATCAACTCGGAGTCGTTCGGGGCAGGACCGGAGTTCCATTCGCTGCCCCCCTCCGCGTCTCCGCGTCTCCGCGCGAACAAGAGCCTTCTTAGCCCAGCTTCTCCAGCAGCGCCTTGGCCGCTGCGGTTTCGGCCTCCTGCTTGCTCGAGCCGGTCGCCGTCGCCTCGGCGAGTTTGCCGATCGAGACCAGCATCGTGAATTTGGGCGCGTGGCCGGGGCCGGTGCGCTCGACGATCGTATATTCGGGCGGCTTGCGGTTATGCGCGGCCGCCCATTCCTGAAGCGCGGACTTGGGGTGCTGCGGCGCCTTGGCACCGGCCTGGACGCGGTCCCCCCAGGCGCCGCGGACGAACGCACGTGCGGCGTCGAGCCCGGCCTCCTGGTACCAGGCGCCGATCAGTGCCTCCATCACGTCGCCCAGCACATTGTCGCTATCGCTGGCGCCGTCGTCGCGCGCCTGCTTGCCGAGCTTCAGATGTGCGCGCACCCCGAGTTCGCGCGCCACTTCGGCACAGACCGGGCCCGTGACGAGCGCGTTCAGCCGTTTCGACAGCGACCCCTCGGGATCGGTCGCGAACAGTTCGTACAACCATTCGGCGACGATCAGCCCCAGGACGCGGTCGCCGAGAAATTCGAGCCGCTCGTAATTCGCCTTCGCCTGGCTGCCATGCGTCAATGCGCGCTCATAGGGTGCCAGATCGCGCGGCCGGCGACCGAATACGCCCGCCAGCCAGTCGCCGAGATCGCTCAAAAGCCTTCCCCGATCCGCTCCCAGCGTGCGGCACTGACCCAGGTCCAGGGTTTCAGCCATTCGGCATTGCCGTCGGTCGAGAAGAAGCTGACGACTGCCTTGCCCTCGACATTCTCGAGCGGGACATAGCCCATCCCGCTTGGTGCGGGGAACCGGCTGTCACCGCTGTCGTCGCGGTTGTCGCCCATCACGAAGATATGGCCTGCAGGCACCGTATAGACACCCGTGTCGTCGCGATCGGGCAGCTGCGCCTGGTCGAGCACGGAATAGCTGCGGCCGCCGGGCAGCGTCTCGCGGTAGCGCGGATAGCGACAGATCTGGACGCCGTCGGCGACGTCGACGAACGGCGCGCCGCATTTCTCCGCATCGAAATTGGCGGTCAGCGGGATCGTGAAGTCGGCGATCCGCGCCTTGGGGATCGCGGTGCCGTTCAGGTACAGCGTCCCCTGCCGCATCTGCACCGTCTCGCCGGGCAGGCCGATCACGCGCTTGATGACGTCGTGATCGAGCACTTCGGGGGCGCGGAAGACGACGACGTCGCCGCGCGTCGGCGTGCTGCCGAAGATCCGTCCGGGGATCAACGGCACGCCACCCGGCAGCGACCAGCGCGAATAGCCGTAGCTCCACTTCGACACGAACAGATAATCACCGATCAGCAGCCGGGGCAGCATGGATTCGGACGGAATGCTGAACGGCGCGAAGATGAAGCTGCGCAGGATCAATACGACCACCGCCAGCTTCAGCAGGAAGCGGAACGTCTCTGCGGTTTCGGATCGGGCCGGTTTGGTCTTCGCGTCTTTTGCCATGGCCGCGGGTTTGCTCAACCGGCGCGCGCCGTCAAGCATATGCAGCATCCGCCATGTCCGGATACGATCCGGACACCCCCGGAGACCCAATCGCCTCCCGGGACGTTATGGTGTTCTTGCTCGCGTCGCCGTATCGGTGCGCACGAATTCCAAATCGGAGACTTTGCATGACCGCCGACTGGTCCAAAATCGAAGCCCTGCCCGCCGCCAAACTCACCGACCTGTTCGCCGCCGACTCTGAGCGGTTGTCCAAGCTGAGCCTCGACGTCGCAGGCATCCACTTCGACTGGTCGAAGACGCACCTGACCACGGACATGGTCAGCGCGTTCGAGGAAATGGCCAAGGCGCAGGACCTGTCGGGCAAGCGCCAGGCAATGTTCGCGGGCGAGATCGTCAACGTCACCGAAGGCCGCGCGGTCGAGCACACCGCCGAGCGCGGTGAGGGCAAGCCCGAGAGCGTCGCGATCGCACAGGCGAGCCATTCGCGGATGCGCACGCTGATCGACGCGATCGAGGCGGATGCGCTCGGCCCCGTGCGGCATATCCTGCATGTCGGCATCGGCGGCTCCGCGCTGGGGCCGCAGCTGCTGGTCGATTCGCTCGGGCGTGACGACAAGCGATATGATGTCGGGATCGTCGCCAATGTCGACGGCGTCGCGCTGGAGGACGTGTTCGAACGCTTCGATCCGGCCGCCACGTTGCTGGTGGTCGCGTCGAAGACCTTCACCACGACCGAGACGCTGATGAACGCCGAAGCCGTGCTTCAGTGGATGAACGAGCATAATGTCGAGGATCCTTACGGCCGCGTGATCGCGCTGACCGCCGCGCCCGAAAAGGCGATGGAATGGGGCGTCGACGAGACGCGGATCCTGCCGTTCGCCGAGAGCGTCGGCGGGCGCTATTCGCTCTGGTCGACGATCGGTTTTCCGGCCGCGATCGCGCTCGGCTGGGACCGGTTCGAGGAGCTGCTTGAGGGGGCGGCCGAGATGGACCGCCATTTCCGCCTCGCCGCGCTGCACGAGAATGCGCCGGCGCTCGCGGCGTTTGCCGACCTCTATTACACGCAGATCCGCCATGCCGAGACGCGTGCGACCTTTGCCTATGACGAGCGGTTGCGGTTGCTGCCAAGCTATCTCCAGCAGCTGGAGATGGAGTCGAACGGCAAGTCGGTGACCGCGGATGGCCAGCCGCTCGGGCGGCCTTCGGCGGCGATCACCTGGGGTGGGGTCGGCACCGAGGCGCAGCATGCGGTGTTCCAGCTGCTCCACCAGGGCACGCATCTGGTGCCGGTCGAGTTCGTCGCGTCGATCGAGCCGGGCGACACGCTGCCCGAGGAGCATCACAAGGCGCTGTTGCTCAACGCCTTTGCGCAGGGTGCGGCGTTGATGGCGGGCAAGCAGGTCGAGGATCCCGCGCGCAGCTATTCGGGCGACCGGCCATCGTCGACGTTGCTGCTCGACGATCTCGACGCGCGCACGCTGGGCGCGCTGATCGCGTTCTACGAGCACCGCGTGTTCGTGAACGGCGTGCTGCTGGGGATCAACTCGTTCGACCAGTTCGGGGTCGAGCTGGGCAAGGAAATGGCGAAGGCCGCGGAGAAGGGCGGGCAGACGTTCGATCCTTCGACCGACGACCTGATCAAGCGCGCGTTCGGGTAAGCCGGGCCTCGCGCCCTCCGCTTCTCTTACACCTGCACTTCCCCGGCGGAGGCCGGGGCCCAGTTGGGAAGGCCGTGTTTTAGCCACCGCGGTTCACCCAACTGGGCCCCGGCCTTCGCCGGGGTGGTAGAACAGGGAGCGCGAGCGAACCTCCCGCGTTACATCTTCATGCCCATCCTCCTCGCCGTAGCGCTCGCCGCCTCTCCCACCCTTGCGCAAATACGATGGGATCGCCGCGTGTTGATCGTCGCGGCCCCCTCCTCGCAGGACCCGGAACTCGCCGAGCAGCGCCGCATCCTCGACAATTGGACTGCCAAACGCGACGAGCGCGACCTCACCGTCGTCGAAATCGTCGGCGATCAGGTCCGCGGTGCCGGGGACAGCGCCCCCGCGCTGCGCCGCAAATTTCGCCTCCCCGCCACCTTCACCGCGATCCTCATCGGCAAGGATGGCGGCGAGAAACTGCGCAGCGCACACCCCTTCGCCGCCGCCGTGCTCGAGCGGACGATCGACGCGATGCCGATGCGCAGGGCGGGTCGGCGATAGAGCCAGCCGATCACCCTGATCGCCGCACCGGTCTTGTCCGCGCATCCCCCCTGCCCCAGATGGCATCCAAAGCCGCAGCGCGACGTACAAGGATAGCCCGTGACCGATACCCAATTCGACTATGACCTCTTCGTCATCGGCGCCGGCTCGGGCGGCACGCGTGCATCGCGCGTTGCCGCCGCGCATGGCGCGCGCGTCGCGGTCGCCGAGGAATATCGCGTCGGCGGCACCTGCGTCATCCGCGGCTGCGTGCCGAAGAAGCTGCTGATCTACGGTGCGCATTTCGCCGAGGATCTGAAGGACGCCAAGCGCTTCGGCTGGCAGGTGCCCGACGATTGCGCGTTCAGCTGGCCCACGCTGCGCGACAACGTGATGGAGGAGGTCGACCGGATCAACGGCGCCTACACCCAGACGCTCGAGAACAACCATGTCGACATCATCCACCAGCGCGCGGTCGTCTCTGGCCCCAACGAAGTCACGCTCGCCGACGGCAGCAAGAAGACCGCGGCGAAGATCCTGATCGCGGTCGGCGCGCACCCGCTGGTGCCGGACTGCCCCGGTGCCGAGCACGGCATCACCTCGAACGAGGTGTTCCATCTCGACGATGTGCCGAAGCGCGTGCTGATCGCGGGTGCGGGCTATATCGCCAACGAATTCGCCGGCATCTTCCATCAGTTCGGCGCGCACGTCACGCTGATCAACCGCACCGACGTGATCCTGCGCGGCTATGACGAATCGATCCGCGACCGGCTGCTCCAGATCTCGATGAGCAAGGGCATCGACTTTCGCTTCAACGCGGCGTTCCAGGGAATCGACAAGGGCGAGGACGGTTGCCTGACCGTGCATACCAGCGGGCACGAGCCGATCGTCGTCGATCTCGTCCTGTTCGCGACAGGCCGCGTGCCGAACACCAAGGGCCTCGGGCTCGAGACGGCCGGCGTCGAACTCGACGCGGCCGGCGCGGTCGTCGTCGACGAGGACAACCGGTCGAGCTGCGACAGCATCTTCGCGGTCGGCGACGTCACCAACCGCATCCAGCTGACCCCGGTCGCGATCCGCGAGGGGCAGGCGTTCGCCGACACGTTCTTCGGCAACAAGCCGACCCGCGTCGATTACGCCAACGTCCCCGCCGCGGTGTTCAGCCACCCGCCGATGGCCGGCGTCGGCATGACCGAATCGCAGGCCAAGCAGGCACTGGGGTCGGTGAAGGTCTACACTTCGGACTTCCGGCCGATGAAGAACGTACTGGCGGGGCGCAACGAGCGCTCGCTCTACAAGATGATCTGCGACGGCGAGACCGACCGCGTCGTCGGCATCCACATGATCGGCCCCGACTGCCCCGAGATCCTCCAGTCCGCCGCGGTGGCGGTGAAGGCGGGGCTCAGCAAGGCCGATTTCGACGCGACCGTCGCGCTGCATCCGACGATGGCGGAAGAGCTCGTCCTGATGAAATAGCGCCTAGTCGACGAACACCGCCGCGCGCTTTTCGAGATTGGCGCGGACCTGTTCGACCTGGTTGGGCTTGCGCATGACCCGTCCCTGCGCGTCGCTTTCGGCGCGCAGGATCGCCGCGGCGTCGGCATCCGCGGCTATGCCATAGAGTGCCTTCGAGCCCCGGATCGCCTGCGGATTCTTCGCGGCGATCTCGCGGGCCATCGTCATCGCGGCGGCGCGGGGATCCTCGTCCAGCCGCGTGACGAAGCCGTGGTGCAGCGCCTCCGCCCCGTCGAACTCCCGCGCGGTATAGGTCAGCTCACGCAGCACGTCGTCGCGCGCCAGCGTCCGCCAGAGCGCTATCCCCGCCATGTCGGGTACCAGCCCCCAATGCGTCTCGCGGATCGCGAACCGCGCGTGCGGGTGGGCGATGCGGATGTCGGCGCCCGACATGATCTGGAACCCGCCACCGAACGCGACGCCGTGGACCGCGGCGATCACCGGCATCGGCAACGTCCGCCAGCCCCAGGCGACCTGCTGCACCAGATTCGCATCGCCATACGTCCGATCGTCGAGCGACAGGCCCGACCCGCCGCCCGCCATCGACGCCATGTCGAGCCCCGCGCAGAACGCACGACCCTCGCCCGACAGCACGACGACGCGCACCTCGGCCATCCCCGCCAGCCGGTCGATCGCTGCGGCGATCCCCTCGAACATCGCCGGGTCGATCGCGTTCATCTTGTCCGCGCGGTTGAGGCGGACATCGGCGATCCCGTCCGCGACGGCGATGGTGACCCGGTCGTTCATGGCGATCCTCTCTCCTGATCTCGTTGCGCCCGATGCTAGCCCCGCCCCGCATGTGCGGCAATGTTGCGTGGCGGTCGCTGGCGTGTAGAGGTCGGGGTATGGATGGCTTCGACGCAGAGCGGTTTACACGACACGGGTTCGGCGGGCACGGCGCCGCGCTCGGGATGCGCTATCATGCGCATGGCGCGGACTGGGCGGAGCTCGCGCTGCCCTATGACGAAAAGCTGATCGGCGATCCGGCCAGCGGCGTGATCGCGTCGGGGCCGATCATCACGATGATGGACATGGCCGCCAGCATCGCGATCTGGATCCGCCGCGCGGCGTTCGTGCCGCATGCGACGCTCGACCTGCGCGTCGATTATCTGCGCCCGGCGACGCCCGGCAAGACGGTGATCGGACGCGGCGAATGCTACCGGATCACCCGGTCGATCGCGTTCGTCCGCGGCCAGGCGCATGACGGCGATCCCGCCGATCCGCTTGCGCATGTTGCGGGCACGTTCATGGTGCTCGGGTCATGGTGAGCACGCTGCCACCCTATGCCGCGACGCTGGGCGTCGAGATCGAACGCGACGCGGAGGGTCGGCCGGTGCTGCTGATGCCGTTCGGCGACGACGTGATCGGCCGCCCCGGGTTCCTCCACGGCGGCGCGATATCGGGGCTGCTAGAGGTCGCGGCGATCGCGGCGCTCTACCATGCGATCGAGACCGAGGGCCCCGAGGACGCCAGCGTGCGGATCAAGCCGGTGACCGTCACCGTCGATTTCATGCGGGGCGGCCGCGACAAGCCGACGCGCGCGGCAGGCGTGGTCACCCGGCTCGGCACGCGCGTCGCCAATGTCGAGGCGACCGCCTGGCAGGACGACCGCGACAAGCCGATCGCGGCCGCGCGGATGAATTACCTGATCGTCCGCGACTGACGCCACCTCCCGCCCGCGGGCAGGAGGCGGCAGGGTTTTACCGCGCCGTCAGCTTGATCAGTCGTCCCTGCGATTCGCCACCGTCCTCCAGCACCCAGATGGCGCCGTCGGGCCCCTGTTCCACCTCGCGGATACGCGCGCCCATGTCCCACTGGTCGCCCTTGGCGGCATTGGTGCCGTTCAGGTCGACGCGGACGAGTGATTTCGACGACAGCCCGCCGATGAACGCATCGCCCTTCCACTGGGGGAACATGCTGCCCGAATAGATCATCAGCCCGCCCGGCGAGATCACCGGATTCCACGACACCTTGGGCGCCGCATAGCCGTCGCCGGGCTTGTGGTCGGGAATGTCGCGCCCGTCATAATGGCTGCCGTTCGACGCGTTGGGCCAGCCATAATTCTGCCCGGGCGTGATCAGATTGACCTCGTCGCCGCCCTTCGGCCCCATCTCCTGTTCCCAGAGATTGCCCTGCGCGTCGAATGCGATGCCGAGCAGGTTGCGGTGGCCGTAGCTCCAGATCTCGGGTGCAAAGCCCTTGCCCGCGAGCGGATTGCCGGGCGCGGGCTTGCCGTCGAGCGTCAGGCGAAGGACCTTGCCAAGCGTGACCTTGGGATCCTGCGCCGGGGTGAATTTCTGGCGGTCGCCATTGGTGAAGAACAGATATTTGCCGTCGGGCGAAAACGCGATGCGACCCGAATAATGGCCGTTGCCTTCGACGAATGGCCGCGCGCTGAAGATCACCTCGATCTCGCCGAGCCGCTCGTCCCCGCCACCGTCGGGCCGCAACCGACCCCGCGCGAGAACCACGCCCTTGCCGCCAGCACCTGTCGACGAATAGCTGAAATACACGCGCTTGCTCGTCGCGAAGTCGGGCGCGAGGACGACGTCCATCAACCCGCCCTGCCCTGCCGAATCGACCGTGATCGTCGCGACCGTCTGACGCTGCTTCCCATCGGCCGAGACGAGGAGCATTTCCCCGGCCTTCTCCGTCACCAGCATCCGCCCGTCGGGCACCACCGTCATCGCCCAAGGTGACTCGAAATCGGCGACGACCGTTTCTTGGAACGGCTTTTCCCCCGGCGCGGGCTGGGCGGAACAAGCAGCGGCGGCGAGCAAAGTGGCGGATATCAGGCCGGTGGCGGCCAATGTGCGACGGATCATGATCTTCTCCCGGAAATCCCTGCGCCAACGCGGCGTGACGAACGAAGGTTGCTCCCGCTTGCGAAGCGTTGTCATCGCGGGTATGGAGATCCTACTTTCTCTACATCGCCAGATGAAGAGGCTGCGGGGTTCGCTCCGCGGCGCTGATCACCTGTGCTTTGGCCCTGTTTGGAATTGCGATGGCGAATATCGCCCTGTTGACCGAATTGATCGAACCCGAAGCCAAGGCGCTCGGCCTGAGCCTCGTGCGCGTGCGCATGCAGGGCGGCAAGTCCGATCCGACGCTGCAGGTGATGGCCGAGCGGCCCGACACCCGCCAGCTCGTGATCGAGGATTGCGCCGAGCTGTCGCGCCGCATCTCGGACAAGTTCGATGCGCTCGAAGCCGAGGGCAAGGACCCGGTCGGCGAGGACGCGTACCGCCTCGAGGTGTCGAGCCCCGGTATCGACCGCCCGCTGACCCGGCTCCAGGACTTTGCCGATTGGGAAGGCCAGGAGGCGCGTATCCGCCTCATCGAGCCGTTCGAGGATCGCAAGCAGATCTCGGGCAATCTGATGGGCGTCGAGGGGACCAAGATCACCGTCGACGTGAACAAGCACAAGATCATGACGATCGACTTCAGCCAGGTCGCCGATGCAAAGCTCGTCATGACCGACCGACTCATCGCCGCGACCGCGCCGCTTTCGACCGAAGGCGCGGACGAGGTTTTCTATCAAGATACGTCCGATGAGCCTGATGCTCGCGGCGTCGAGACCGAAGAAGGACAGCATTGATGGCCACGGCAGTCACCGCAAACCGCGCGGAACTGATCGCGATCGCGAATTCGGTCGCGTCGGAGAAGATGATCGACAAGGCGATCGTGATCGAGGCGATGGAGGATGCGATCCAGCGCGCCGCCCGCTCGCGCTACGGCGCCGAGAACGACATCCGCGCCAAGCTCGATCCGAACACCGGCGATCTGCGCCTGTGGCGCGTCGTCGAAGTGGTCGAGGCCGTCGATGACTATTTCAAGCAGGTCGACGTCAAGGGTGCGCAGAAGCTCCAGAAAGACGCAGCACTCGGCGACTTCATCGTCGATCCGCTGCCCCCGATCGAGTTCGGCCGCATCGCCGCGCAGGCCGCCAAGCAGGTCATCTTCCAGAAGGTCCGCGACGCCGAGCGCGAGCGCCAGTTCGAAGAATATAAGGACCGCGCAGGCGAGATCATCACCGGCGTCGTCAAGCGCGTCGAGTTCGGCCATGTCGTCGTCGATCTCGGCCGTGCGGAAGGCGTCATCCGCCGCGACGCGCAGATCCCGCGCGAAGTGGTGCGCGTCAACGACCGCATCCGCTCGCTGATCCTGAACGTCCGCCGTGAGAACCGCGGGCCCCAGATCTTCCTTAGCCGCGCGCACCCCGACTTCATGAAGAAGCTGTTCGCGCAGGAAGTCCCCGAAATCTACGACGGCATCATCGAGATCAAGGCTGCGGCCCGCGATCCCGGGTCGCGCGCCAAGATCGGCGTCATCAGCCATGATTCGTCGATCGATCCGGTCGGCGCGTGCGTCGGCATGAAGGGGTCGCGAGTTCAGGCCGTCGTGCAGGAAATGCAGGGCGAGAAGATCGACATCATCCCCTGGTCGCCCGACATCGCGACCTTCGTCGTCAACGCACTGCAGCCGGCTTCGGTCAGCCGCGTCGTGATCGACGAAGAGGAAGAGCGCATCGAGGTCGTCGTTCCCGATGACCAGCTTTCGCTGGCGATCGGCCGTCGTGGCCAGAACGTCCGCCTCGCGTCGCAGTTGACCGGCAAGGCGATCGACATCCTGACCGAGGCCGATGCCTCCGAGAAGCGCCAGAAGGACTTTGTCGAGCGTTCGGCAATGTTCGAGAAGGAGCTCGACGTCGACGAGACGCTCGCACAGCTGCTGGTCGCCGAAGGGTTCACCAGCCTCGAGGAAGTCGCCTATGTCGAGGTCGAGGAGATCGCCGGCATCGAGGGCTTCGACGAGGATCTGGCTGGCGAGTTGCAGAACCGCGCGACCGAGGCGCTCGAGCGTCGCGACGCGGCCAGCCGCGAAGAGCGTACCGCGCTCGGCGTGGAGGACGCGCTGATTGACATGCCGTATCTGAACGAGGCGATGCTCGTCACGCTCGGCAAGGCGGGCATCAAGACGCTCGACGATCTCGCGGATCTCGCGACCGACGAGCTGGTCGAGAAGAAGCGGGCCGAACCGCGCCGTCGCAACGACGATGCGCCCAAGCGTCCCGAGCCCAAGGGCGGCATCCTCGCCGAATATGGTCTCAGCGACGAACAGGGCAACGAGATCATCATGGCCGCGCGCGCGCACTGGTTCGAGGACGAGGCCCCCGAGGCGGACACGGAAGAGGCTCCGGTGGAAGCGGCTTCGGCTGAGGATATTGCGGCCGAGGACACTGCGGCGGATGACGTCGTGGCGGATGACGCTGCGGACACGGCCGACGCGAAGAGCGAGGACGACAAGGCCTGATGCCGTTTGTCAGCATCCGCATTTCGGGGTCCGCCACCAAGGACCAGAAGGCCGGCATCGTCGCCGACGTCACCCAGTCGCTCGTCGAGCGGCTGGGAAAGAACCCGGCTGCGGTACAGATCGTGATCGAAGAGGTTTCGACCGAGAATTACGGCGCGGGCGGCCAGCTGCTGGTCGACCGCGACGCTCCCAAGACGACTCCGGCGCAGGAGGACGCACATGCGGAACCCTCCCGATGAGACGCTAGGCGCTACCAACGGCCTTCCTTCCTCCCCTCCCGCAAGCGGGAGAGGACCGAAGGGTGGGCGCCCGGCCTCGGCTAAGAACAAGGGTGCAGGTGGGCGCGAGCCTAATCCATCCCGCGTGCGCGAGGGGGATGAAGACGCCCCCATTCGCAAGTGCATCCTGTCGGGCGAGCGCGATGTTCGGCCGCATATGGTGCGACTCGCGCTGGCCCCCGATGGCCAGATTCATCCCGACGTGCGTGCCAAGGCTCCTGGCCGTGGCGCGTGGATCGGGGTGACACGAATCGAACTCGAAGCGGCGATCAAGAAGGGCAAGCTGAAGGGCGCGCTCGCGCGTGCGTTCAAGACCGGCGAGTTCGCGATTCCCCCCGAACTGCCTGCGCAGATCGAAGCCGCGCTTGAGCGCAACGCACTTGACCGGCTCGGGCTCGAATCGCGCTCGGGCACCGTGCTGATCGGCTCCGACCGGATCGAGCAGAATGCGCGCCAGGGCAAGCTGAAGGCGCTATATCATGCGTCCGACGCGGCCGAGGACGGCAACCGCAAGCTCGACCAAGCGTGGCGCATCGGCAACGATGTCGAAGGCTCGGGTCTGCGGGGGTTGGCACTGCCCGCGTCACGTACCATATTGGCATTGGCGCTGGGGCGGGAGAATGTGGTACACATTGGCCTGACTGACCGCGCTGCAGCAAAGCGGGTGAGCGAAGCGCTCGACCGTTGGCTGCATTTTATCGGCCCCGAACCTTCTCCCGTGTCTTGCGAAACGGCCTCGCAGGGCGCATCGGCGTCTCAACAAAACGGGACGTCACCCATAACAGGGGCGTCCGGATCGACCGGACACAGCCCGGCCGTGGACATGACTGAGGAATTTGAGTGAGCGACACGGACAACGAGAAGCCGAAACTTGGCATGCGCGCACCTTTGGGTGTGAAGCGCACGGTCGAGACCGGCCAGGTGAAGCAGAGCTTCAGCCACGGCCGATCGAATACGGTGATCGTGGAAACCAAGCGTGCGCGCGTGCTGCGCCGTCCGGGCGAGCCCGACGGTCCGGTCGCCGATGCGCCGGTTGCCGCGCCCGCGCCGGTTGCGGCCCCCGCACCGGCTCCGCAGGCGCGTGCGCCGCAGCCCG
>NZ_JPJC01000098.1:0-6779 GCF_000733135.1 Sphingomonas sp. FUKUSWIS1 | reverse complement strand
GGCTCGTTGCCGACCGCCCGGCTCGCCGCGATCGACGCGAGCCGTACCGGCAGCGCGTCCTCGCCGATCTGGTCCTGATCGATGAACACCGCGCCCGTCGCATCCATCGAGATCTCGACGGGTTTCTGCTCCTGGTCCAGTGCCTTGGCACGCGCATCGGGCAGGTTCACCGGCACGCCTGCGGTCATCAGCGGTGCGGTCACCATGAAGATGATCAGCAACACCAGCATCACGTCGACCATCGGCGTGACGTTGATGTCCGCCATCGGCGCGCGCCGCCCGCGACCGCGACCCGAAGGAAGGTTCATCGCCATCTACGCGCCTCCCGTGCACAGCACCGGCCGGCCGCTCATCGCGCGCCGTCCAGCTGCCGCGACAGCGTCGCGTGGAAGCCGTCGGCAAAGCGGTTGAGGCTCGCCTCGATCCGGTTGATGCCGTGGCTGAAGCGGTTGTACGCGATCACCGCCGGGATGGCCGCGAACAGGCCGATCGCGGTCGCGAACAGCGCTTCCGCGATCCCCGGCGCGACGACGGCGAGCGAGGTGTTCTGCGCCGCCGCGATGCTCGTGAAGCTGCGCATGATGCCCCAGACGGTGCCGAACAGCCCGACGAACGGCGCGACCGACCCGACCGTCGCCAGCACGTTCAGCCGGTCCGACAGCGTGTCGATCTCGTGAGCGACCGCCGCACCCATCGTCGTGGCGAGCCGCTCGCGCGTCCCGGCCTTGTCGATCGTGCCGCCCGCGGTCGACCGCCGCCACTCGGTCACCCCGGCCGCGAACACGCGCGCCGACGGCAGGTCGGTCTCGCTCTCGGCCTTGTAGAACACGTCGATGTCCTCGGCCTTCCAGAAGTCGCGCTCGAACCGCACCAGCCCCTTGCGCGTCTTGCCCAGCCGCCGCCAGAACGCGACGATCAGCGCCCAGGTCCAGACGCTGGCGAGCAGCAGCCCGATCATCACGCCCTTCACGACCAGATCGGCCTGTAGGAACAAGTGGATCGGCGACAATGTCGCGCTATCCATAGTCAGAACCGGATTCATGCTTCCCCCTGCCAGACAAGGCGTTCGTAGATGTCAGTCCATGCGCGCGGCTGGCGTCGCGGCCGGCCGTTGGGGGCGATCAGCGCCGCCACCACGTCCGCCTCGGCCAAGACAAGCCCGCCGCACATGACTCGTTGATGAATGGCGACGCTGGCCGCGCGGACCTGCGTGATCCGTGAGACGATCACCAGCGCATCGTCGAGCCGCGCGGGCGCGGCATAGCGGATGGCGAGGCTTGCGATCGCATAGGAGCCCTCGCCCGCCTCGAACGCGGCGCGCTGGTCGATCCCGCCGACGCGCAGCATGTCCGACCGCGCGCGCTCCATGTAGCGCAGGTAATTGGCATGATAGACGACGCCCGACAGGTCGGTGTCCTCGAAATACACGCGCAGCGCGAACCGGTGCTCGCGCCCCGCAAAGCGCCCTCCCGCCGGTTGATCCTGCTCTGCGTCAGCCATTCCGGGGGCTGTTAACCCAAGCATCGCCGCGAAGAAAGCATTCGCGTCGCCCGGCCCGCGGTTTCGCACCCGCGCAGGCGGATACGACTCGTCTTATTGCAGGACGCCCGGATCGACCTGCAGCTGCGGACGCGGCGCGACGGGAAGCGGCGGCTGCGTGACGGGCCGGAGCTGCGCCTGCAACCCCGGCGTGGCGGGCGCGGCGGGCGGCAGCGGTGCCGCGCCGGAACCGCCGACCGGGACCGCGCCGTTGCTCGCAAAGATCACGCGCTGTGCCGGAAGCGGCTGCACCGCGGTGCCGCGCCAGGCGTCGAACGCACGGTAGAAATCGGTGAATGGCTGCTCCAGCATCGGCAGCCGCGTGGCGGCAAAGCTCGCCAGCATCGCCCCCGGCACGCTCGCGCCCTCCGCCAGCACGCGCCCCGCCGCCTGACAGAACGCATCGCGCGACGGCGACTGCGAGAAGAAATTGTACAGCCGCGTCATCGAATCGTCGTAGCGATCCTGCCAGTCGCCGCCGCCCGCGCGATATTCCGCCGAATAGGTCGCCTCGGCCTTGGCCAGCACCGGCTTCTGCGCAGCGAGCATCGCGTTGTAGCCCGCGACGATCACCGCCTCGTCCGGTCCGCGGCACGCCAGCGCCGCGACGTTCAGCGCAGCGCGCAGGTGCCAGATCTTCGCGGATTCGGTCAGGTTGCGGTTCGGCGTCGGATAGGTGCCGTCGGCGAGCACCGCGGGGATCTTCATCCCCGGGAACGCACCCTTGGGCAGCGGGGCGGCGACCGGTACCGGCGCGACCGGCGCCGGTGCGGGCGCCGCGACCTCGACCGGCTTCCGCGCGCACCCGGCGAGCAGGGCTGCGGTCACCGCAATCATCGCAAACTGACGCTTCATCGACTCAAGTCCTCGCTGTCCCCCGACCGAGACAGACCTGCCGCGATAAGGTTAACAGGGTATAAAACGCGTACGCGACTGCAACCCTAATGCGACGAACGGCACGATCGCAGCGTGTTAGGCCGGCGAAGGATCAGGCCGCGCGTGCCTCGAGCGCCGCCGCGGCCTGTGCCATCAGCTCGGCGATGATGTCCGCGACCGGCTCTTCCTTCGTGACCATGCCGACCGACTGGCCCGCCATCACCGACCCATGCTCGACATCGCCGTCGACCACCGCGCGGCGCAGCGCACCCGCCCAGTAATGCTCGATCTGCAACTGCGCCTCGCCCATCGCGACGCGCCCCTCGTCGAGATGCCCCGCAACCTCGCGCTGCTTGGCCGAGAACAGCTCGCCCGCCGCATTCTTCAGCGCGCGCACGGGGATAACCGGCAGCCGCGCGTCGAGCTGGACGCTGGCGATCGCATCGCGCGCCGAAGCGCGGATGAACGCCTTCTTGAAATTGGCATGCGCGATCGATTCGGTCCCGCAGACGAACCGCGTGCCGAGCTGGACGCCCGCCGCCCCCATGTCGAGATAGCCCGCAATCGCCTCGCCGCGACCGATCCCGCCCGCGACGAACACCGGCACCAGCTCGGCGATCTCGGGCAGCATCTCCTGCGCCAGCACGCTCGTCGACACCGGGCCGATATGCCCGCCGGCTTCCATGCCCTCGATCACCAGCGCGTCAACGCCGCTGCGGATCAGCTTCTTGGCCAGCGCCAGCGTCGGCGCGAAGCAGATGACCTTGGCGCCGCCTGCCTTGATCGCCTCGAGGCTGCCCTTGGGCGGCAATCCGCCCGCCAGCACGACATGGCCGACCTTGTGCCGCGTGCACACCGCGATCAGCTCGACCAGATCGGGATGCATCGTGATCAGGTTCACGCCGAACGGCTTGTCGGTCATCGCCTGCGTCGCGGCGATCTCGGCATCGAGCAACGCGGGCGTCATCGCGCCGCACGCGATCACTCCGAACCCGCCCGCATTCGAAATTGCGGAGACGAGGTTGCGCTCGCTCACCCACGACATCGCCCCGCCAAGGATCGCGACCTCGGACCCGAGGAATGCGGCGCCGCGCGCCATGCGGCGCTGAAGCCGGTCGCTGCCGATGGTCATTACAAAACTCCCGTTCGTGTCGAGCGAAGTCGAGAAACCCCGCGCAGTATCCGTGACATATTTCCCGACAATGCTCGAAACGAACGGACGGTGTCCGTCAAGCCGCATCCTCGGCATCAAGCCCGTAAGCCGTGTGCAGCACACGCACCGCCAGCTCGGTATAATCCTCTTCGATCAGCACGCTGACCTTGATCTCCGACGTCGCGATCGCCTGGATGTTGATCCCGCGCTCGCCGAGCGTCGTGAACATCGTCGAGGCGACGCCCGCATGGCTGCGCATCCCGACGCCGACCACCGAAACCTTGGCGACGCGCGTGTCGTGGACCAGGCTCGCAAAGCCGATCGCGTCCTTCGCCTTGTCGAGCACGTCGAGCGTCCGCGCCAGATCCGCCGAGGGCACGGTGAACGTCACGTCGGTCGACCCGGTCGAATGCGCGACGTTCTGGACGATCATGTCGACGTTGATCCCCGCATCGGCGAGCGGTGCGAAGATCGCCGCGACCGATCCCGGGCGATCGCTGACCTGGGTCAGCGTGATCTTCGCCTCGTTCTTGTCATGCGCGATGCCGGTGATGAGCTGGCGTTCCATATCGTCGATTTCCTCTTCGCCCACGATCAGCGTGCCGCGGTGTCCGTCACTGGTATCGCCATCCTCGAACGAGGACAGCACGCGCACGCGCACATTCTCTTTCATCGCCAGGCCGACAGACCGCGTCTGCAACACCTTGGCGCCGACGCTGGCGAGTTCCAGCATCTCCTCATACGTCACCTTGCCGAGCTTGCGCGCCCGCGGCACGATCCTCGGATCGGTCGTGTAGACGCCGTCGACATCGGTATAGATGTCGCAGCGATCGGCCTTCATCGCCGCCGCCATCGCGACCGCCGACGTGTCCGATCCGCCGCGCCCCAGCGTGGTGACGCGCTGGCCCTCCGCCACGCCCTGAAACCCCGGGATCACCGCGACGACGCCATCCGCCAGGCTCGCATCGAGCGCGACCGTGTCGATCTCGCCGATCCGGGCCGAGCCATGCGCGTCCGACGTGTTGATCGGCAGCTGCCACCCCAGCCACGACCGCGCCTTGCAGCCCGCGGCCTGAAGCGCGATCGCGAGCAGCCCGCTCGTGATCTGCTCCCCCGCCGAGACGACGACGTCATATTCCTTCGCATCGTATAGCGACGACGCCTCGCGGCAGAAGCCGACCAGCCGGTCGGTCTCGCCCGCCATTGCGGAGACGACGACCGCGACCTCGTTGCCCGCATCGACCTCGCGCTTCACGCGCGCCGCGACGTTGCGGATACGTTCGATCCCGGCCATCGACGTCCCGCCGAATTTCATCACGATACGGGCCATGGGCAGCGTAAATCCCTTTGGGTCGAAGCGGCGGCCCTGATAGGTAGCGCGCATGATACTGGCAAGTGACCGCAACGAAAGCGCAACAATCGATCCCTGGGAGGCCGCGCATTTCGGCACGATGGCGGCCGACTGGTGGAACCCGAAGGGCTCGTCAGCGCCGCTCCACCAGCTCAATCCGCCCCGCCTGCGCTACATCCGCGACCGGGTCGATACGCACTGGCACGGTGACGGCACGGGCTTCACCCCGCTCGCCGGCCGGACCGCGCTCGACGTCGGCTGCGGCGCGGGGCTGCTCTGCGAACCGCTCGCGCGGCTCGGCGCCAGCGTGACGGGGATCGACGCCGCGCCCGAAAATATCGCCGCAGCAGAAATACATGCGGCGCAGAGCGGGCTCGCGATCGACTATCGCGCGGGCGGCGTCGAGGGGCTCGACGGCCAGTTCGACCTCGTCACCAGCCTCGAGGTGATCGAGCATGTCAGCGACCCTGCCGGCTTTGTCCGCGGCCTCGCGCGCGTGCTGGCCGACAATGGCCTGCTGATCCTGTCGACCCCCAACCGCACGCCCTTGTCGCGGCTCGCGATGATCACGATCGCGGAAGGCACCGGCCGCATCCCGCGCGGCACGCACGACTGGAACAAGTTCCTCACCCCCGAAGAACTGACCGCGCTGCTGCGCGACGCCGGTCTCCACGTCGTCCACACGCAAGGCCTCGGCTTCTCGCCGGCGACAGGCTTCACGCTCAGCGATTCGACCAGCCTCGACTATTTCCTGACCGCGGTAAAAGCCTGACCCTTGCCCCGCCCGGCACCAGCCCGGCGGGCACGACCAACCCAGTCGGCACGACCACCTTGGGTGGCGCTCCCACCCCGGTGCACGCTACCACCGCGGCAGGCACTACCACCCCAGCGGGTGCTACCATCTCAGCAGGTGCTACCACCCCGGCGAAGGCCGGGGCCCAGTTGGGAAAGCCTGAGTAACGGAACGCGACCCTCAGCCATGACCGTCCCCCAACTTGGCCCCGGCCTCCGCCGGGGTGGAACCGAATACTGGCGGGGTGGTGTCACATGACCAAGGGCACCCCCCACCCCTGTTCACCCGCGAAGGCGGGTGCCCAGACTGGACACCCGCCTTCGCGGGTGAACATCCTTCTTCTAGGGGGTTTAGCCGCGCTCTACATCGCGCTCGCCCTCCTCCGCCCCGTCGACCATGACGAAAGCCAGTATGTCGCTGCGGCCGTCCTCACCGCGCACGGCCTGCTCCCCTATCGCGACTTCGCCTATCTCCAGACCCCGCTCCAGCCCTTCGTCCTCGCACCCATCGCCGTTCTAACCGGCGCCTGGACCTGGCCCGCGCTCCGCCTCACCAACGCGCTGCTCGGCCTCGCGAGCGTCGCGTTCGTCCACGCCGCCGCGCGCCGCACTGGTGCCGGCCCCACCACCGCACGCCTCTGCGCCGCATTGTTCGCGACCACAGACATCCTGCTCTTCAGCATCGGCACCGCGCGCAACGACGCGCTTCCTGCCGCCTGCCTCGCCGCTGCGCTCTGGCTGATCGTCCGCGAAGACCGGACCCGCGCCGGCGCGCTGACAATCGGCCTTCTGCTCGCCGCCGCGGTCGCCGCGAAGATCTCCTATGCCCTCCCCGCCGCCGCCTACGGCCTCTACGCGCTGGTCCATCCCCGCCACCGCGTCTGGCTGGTCGCGCTCGGCGCGGTCCCGATCGTCGCGTTCGTCGGCTGGACGTTCGCGGTGTCGCCCGAAGGCTTCCTGTTCGGCACGCTGCATTTTCCCGCCCAGGCGCCCGCAGAATATTACGCGGCACGGCCCTGGAAGCTGTCGCTTGCCGCCAAGGCGCTCGATACGCTGAAGTTCCTTGCG
>NZ_JPJC01000097.1:3753-9218 GCF_000733135.1 Sphingomonas sp. FUKUSWIS1 | reverse complement strand
GGCGGGGGCGAATGGCGACATCCTGCGCAGCTTCGATCCGTTCTTCCGGCTGGGTGCGCCCGCCGGTGCCGGACCCGCGACGGTCACCGCGCTGCAGCTGACGCTGTTCGGGACGCGGATCGACGATGCGACCGGCCGGAGCTCGGCGATCATCGCGGGCGCGGACAATGTCCAGACCAGCATCGTCGTCGGCGAGGAGATCCAGCCCGGCGTCCGGCTGAAGGCGGTCGCGTTCGACCATGTCACGATCGATCGCGGCGGCGTCGACGAGGACCTGTTCCTCGACCAGTCCGACGCGGTCGCGCCGGTGTCGCCGACCGGCGCAGCGCCGGGTGCGGCGCCACCGCCGGGCAACGCGGGCATCGCGATCGGCCAGTTGCGCAGCGAGATCGGTTTCATCCCGCGTATCGACGGCGGCCGCGTCAGCGGGCTGACGGTCCGGTCGCAGGGTTCGGGCAACGCCTTCCGCCAGGCGGGGCTGCGCGACGGCGACATCGTCACCTCGATCGGCGGGCGTCCCGTCACCGGGCCGGGCGATCTCGACCGCATCGCCGCCGACTTCGCGCAGGGCGGCAACGTGCCCATCACCGTCGAACGCGGCAAGGACACGTTGCCGCTCGCCATCACGATCGCACCTCCGCAATGATCTCCGGCATGACTCTCGCTTCCCTTCCCCTTTCCAAGACCAAGGCTGCAATGAAGAATCTGGTTTTCGCCTCGGTCCTTGCTCCGGTGCTGGCGCTGACGCTGGCGGCGGAAGCGCGCGCGCAGACGACGCTCAACGTCCGCGACGCCGATATCCGCGCGTTCATCGCCGATGCCGCCAAGGTCACGGGGCGCACCTTCATCATCGACAACCGGGTGTCGGGCAAGGTGACCGTCGTCACCGACCGGCCGCTCAGCCGGTCCGAATATTTCGAGGTGTTCCTGTCCACGCTGCGCGCCAACGGGCTGGTCGCGGTGCCGACCTCGAACGGGGCGTTCCGCGTGCAGCCGCTCGACAATGCGGCGTCGCAGCCGAGCCGGATCGGCGTCGCGGGCGCGGCGCGCAACAGCTATGTCACCGAGATCATCCGGCTGCGCGCGACCGACGCGGCGAGCGCGGTCGACACCGTCCGGCCGCTGGTCAGCGCGCAGGGGTCGGTCACCGCGAACCGCGGCGGCAACAGTCTGGTGGTGGTCGATTTCGCCGACAATATTCGCCGCATCCGCGAGGTCATCCGCCGGGTCGACACCGACACCTCGTCGACGCGCGTCGTCGCGCTCAAGAATGCGAGCGCGCGCGACATCGCGACCGCGCTGCAGGGCCTGATCGGCACCGGCGGGGCCCCGGGCGGCGCGCAGGGCGGCGGCGCGGGATCGGGACCGACCGCATCGGTGGTCGCGGTCGAGGGATCGAACGCGGTCGCGCTGCGCGGCGATCCGACCACGGTCGCGCGACTGGCGCAGGTCGCCGCCGACCTCGACCAGAAGGCGCGCAACGGCACCGAGATCAAGGTCGTGTTCCTCGAAAACGCCGACGCCGAGCAATTGCTGCCGGTGCTGCAGGAACTGGTCGGCCAGACCCCGACCCAGCCGAGCAGCCAGCCGCTGTCGCGCTCCAATTTCGGCGCGAACAGCAGCGGCGGCAGCAACGGCGGCGGATCGGGCTTTGGCGGCACCCAGCAGGCGCAGGTGAGCCAGCCGGTCCAGTCGAGCGGCGGATCGTCGGGATCGGGCTCTGGCCAGCCCGCGATCACCGCCGCGGGGGGCCGCACCGCCGCGGTCGTCACGCGCTTCATCGGCGCCAACGCGATCGTCATCGCCGCGCCCGCCGAGATCCAGCGTCAGCTCGCCGAGGTGGTCCGCCAGCTCGACACGCGCCGCGAACAGGTGCTCGTCGAGGCGATCGTCGCCGAGGTCTCGGACACCACCGCACGGACGTTGGGTGCGCAGTTCATCGTCGGCGATCCCAGCGGCGGCGCGTTCGGTGCGTCGACCTTCTCCAATTCCGCGCCCAACATCCTGCAGATCGCGGGTGCGATCGGCGCGACACAGCTCAACACCTCGACCACGACGACGACGAACACCGACGGCAGCACGACGGTGACGAAGAACACCAGCAGCGCCGCCGACACGCTTCAGCAATCTGCGATCAGTTCGATCCTTGCCGCGACCGGCGGGTTTGGCGGCTTTGGCGGCAAGATCGGCAGCACCTTCTTTGGCGCGATCATTAACGCGGTGAAGAGCGACACGACGTCGAACCTGCTCCAGGTCCCGCACCTCGTCACGCTCGACAACCAGGAAGCGCACAGCTTGGTCGGGCAGGAGATCCCGATCACTACGGGGCAGGCGCTGTCGAACAATTTCGACAACGCGTTCCGCACCACGCAGCGCCAGAATGTCGGCATCGAGCTGACCGTGCGACCGCAGGTGAATTCGAGCGGGACGGTGAAGCTCAACCTGCGGCTCGAGGTCAGTTCGATCGCCGGGCCGGTGTCGAGCGACAATAGCGACCTGATCCTCAACAAGCGCGAGGTCGAGACGGTGCGGACCGTCGACGACGGGCAGATCGCGGTGATCAGCGGCCTGCTCGACGACAACGAACGCCGCACGATCGAGAAGATCCCGCTGCTCGGCGACCTGCCCGTGCTCGGGCATCTGTTCACGTCGAAGGCGAAGCAGCGGTCGAAGACCAATCTGATGATCTTCATCCGGCCGACGATCCTGCGCACCGCGGGCGACAGCCGGCGGATCACCGAACAGCGTTATGGCTATCTGCGGTTGCAGCAGGGGCTCGCCGAGCCCGAGCGCGAGCCGTCGATCGATCAGCTGGTGCGCGATTACATGGGCGCGGCGCCGCCGATCCCGTCGGGACCGATCCCCGGCAGCATCGAGGATCCGCGGATCGCGGTGCCGGTGCGCAGCACGAGCACGGTCTTCCGGCCGGTGAAGAAATGATCATCCGCGAGGGGCTTGAGGTCGCACTCCCCCAGATCACCATCCCCTACGCCTTCGCACGCAAGTTCGGAGTCGTCGTCGACCACACCGACCCCGATTCACCGCTCACGATCGCGATGCGCGCGGGCGCGGACCCGAAGGTGCTGCTCGAACTGCGCCGCTATCTCGGCCGCCCGTTCGCGATCGGCACGGTCGAGGCGCCCGCGTTCGACCGGCTGCTGTCCAACGTCTATGCGATGGACGGCCAGGCCAATGCGCTCGCCGCGGTCGGGATGGGCGACGAGCTGGATCTGCTCGCAGGCGACATGCCGACTGCGGAGGATCTGCTCGACACCGCCGACGACGCGCCCGCGATCCGGCTGATCAACGGGATCATCGCCGACGCCGCACGCAACGGCGTATCCGACATCCATATCGAGCCGTACGAGACCGGGCTCGTCGTCCGGATGCGCATCGACGGCGTGCTGCGCGAGACTTTGCGCATGCCGCCCAACGTCGCGCCGGTGGTCGTCAGCCGGATCAAGGTGATGGCGCGCCTCGACATCGCCGAGCGCCGCGTGCCGCAGGACGGCCGCATGGGGCTGACGCTGGGCGGTAAGCTGCTCGACGTCCGCGTCTCGACGCTGCCGAGCCGGGCGGGCGAACGCGTGGTGCTGCGTATCCTCGACAAGGAAAATGCGGGCATCGACCTCGAGGCGCTGGGCCTCCCGCCCGCCTTGTTCGCGCTGCTGAACGAGGCGCTGAGCGAGCCGAACGGGATCATCCTCGTCACCGGACCGACCGGCTCGGGCAAGACGACCTCGCTCTACGCCGCGCTGCGCCTGCTCAACGACGGCAGCCGCAACATCCTGACGGTCGAGGATCCGGTCGAATATGCGGTCGACGGCGTCGGCCAGACCCAGGTCAATCCGAAGGTCGGGCTGACCTTCGCCGCCGGGCTGCGCGCAATCCTGCGCCAGGATCCCGACGTGGTGATGGTCGGCGAAATCCGCGACCGCGAAACCGCCGAGATTGCGGTGCAGGCGTCGCTGACCGGGCATCTGGTGCTGTCGACCGTCCACACCAACGACGCGATCGGCGCGATCACGCGAATGCGCGACATGAAGGTCGAGAGCTTCCTGCTCGCCTCGACGCTCCGCGCGGTGATCGCGCAGCGGCTGGTGCGGCGGCTGTGTCCGACCTGTCGCAAGGCGGTACCCGCATCGGACACGGTCGCACCGCTGCTCGGCATCGCGCCGGACCAGGTAGTGTACGTCGCGCAAGGCTGCGACGACTGCAACCAGACCGGCTACAAGGGCCGGATTGGCGTCTTCGAGGCGGTCCGCATCGACGATACGATCCGTCGGCTGATCAACACCGACGGCGCCGAATCCGACATCACCGCGCATGCCTTCGCCAAGTCGCCGAACCTGGCGCAGTCGGCGCGCGAGCTGGTGCTGTCGGGACAGACCACGGCGGAGGAAGCGGTCCGCGTCTCGCGCCGCGACACGACCGAAGTCGTCGAGGTGGCGGCGGCATGACGCCCCTCTGGCCTTCCGTTCGTTTCGAGCGCAGTCGAGAAACGCCTGTCCGCGCGCGCGGCAACGGTTTCTCGACTTCGCTCGAAACGAACGGAAGCGTTAAGCAACCGGGCAACCCGCATGGCTGATTTCGACTATGTCGCGATCGACACCAAGGGCGCCGAGCGCCGCGGCCATATCGCCGCGGCGGACATCGACCTCGCGCGCGCAACGCTCGACGCGCGCAAATTCTACGTCGTCAAGATCAGCCCGGGCGCGCCGCCCCAGGCGACCAAGGGGCGGCCGCTGTTCGGGCTGCAGCTCGGCAAGCCCAAGATGTCGGGCAAGAATCTGACGCTGTTCACGCGCCAGCTCGCCACGCTCAACCGCGTGTCGCCGCTTGAGGAATCGCTGCGCACGATCACCCGCCAGACCGAGCAGGACAGCGTCCGCGCGATCGTCCAGCACGTTCATGCGGGCGTCGTCGAGGGCCGGCGGCTGGCGGATGCGATGGCGCGCGAGCCCAAGAGTTTTCCGCCGCTCTACCGCGCGATGGTCGCGGCCGGCGAGAGTTCGGGGTCGCTGCCGACGATCCTCGACCGGCTCGCGGCTTTGCTCGAACGCCAGGCGGAGATCCGCGGCAAGCTGATCACCGCGCTCGCCTATCCCTCGATCCTCGCGCTTGTCGCGATGGGGGTGGTCACCGCGCTGATGATGTTCGTCGTGCCGCAGGTGGTCGAACAGTTCGACACGGTCGGGCAGGAGCTGCCGCTGCTGACGCGGATGGTGATGGCGTTTTCGGCGTTCCTCGTCGGATACTGGTGGGTGATCGCGCTGGTCCTGCTGCTGTCGGGGCTGATCCTGTGGCGCGCGCTAAAGGATCCGGGCTTCCGGCTCGCCTTCGACAGCTGGCTGCTCAGGATCCCGATGCTCGGGCGACTGCTGCGCGATCTGCATGCGGCGCGGATGGCGCGGACGCTGGGGACGATGGTCGCGAGCCGCTTGCCGCTGCTCGACGGGCTCAAC
>NZ_JPJC01000097.1:0-3584 GCF_000733135.1 Sphingomonas sp. FUKUSWIS1 | reverse complement strand
CGGGCGTGTTCCCGCCGCTGCTGACCTATCTCGCCGCGTCGGGCGAGGCGGCGGGGCGGCTCGACGAGATGCTCGAACGCGCCGCCGACTATCTCGAACGCGAATTCGACCGCTTCACCGCCACCGCTCTGTCGCTGCTCGAACCGCTGATCATCGTCGTGATGGGCGGCATCGTCGCGACGATCGTGCTATCCATCCTGCTCCCGATCCTCCAGCTCAATACGCTGGCAGGCCAATGAGGTTTTGTATGCGTCCGGAAGAGAAGAAGAAGCGCCGCGAGGCCGGTTTCACGCTCGTCGAGCTGATGGTGGTCATCGTCATCATCGGCCTGCTCGCAACGATCGTCGCGCTCAACGTGCTGCCCTCGGGCGAT
The DNA here is from genome assembly GCF_000733135.1 of Sphingomonas sp. FUKUSWIS1. Lineage (NCBI taxonomy): Bacteria > Pseudomonadati > Pseudomonadota > Alphaproteobacteria > Sphingomonadales > Sphingomonadaceae > Sphingomonas > Sphingomonas sp. FUKUSWIS1. Next base: position 3,211 of record NZ_JPJC01000097.1, on the reverse strand, counting down.
ACCGCGCGGATCCAGAAGGCAAAGGCCGACATCGCGCAGATCGAGGGCGGGCTGGAGCTCTACAAGCTGCAGAACATGACCTTCCCCAACACGTCGCAGGGGCTGAACGCGCTGGTCACCGCACCCGCCGGGCTGACCGATCCGTCGCGCTACCAGCGCGGTGGCTATCTCAAGAAGCTGCCGAACGATCCCTGGGGTCGCCCGTATCTCTATGCCTCGCCCGGCACGCATGGCGAGGCCGACGTCTGGACCTTCGGCGCCGATGGCAAGGAAGGCGGCGAGGGGATCGATGCCGATATTGGCAGCTGGCAGTAGGTCCCGGCTTAACGCCGAACACGGCTTCACGCTGGTCGAGCTGATGGTCGTGGTGACGATCATAGGGCTCGCATCGGCGGTGGCGGTCTTTGTGATGCCCGATCCGCGCGGACGCGTGTTCGACGAGGCGACGCGGTTCGCGGCGCGGACGCGTGCGGCGCATGATTCGGCGATCGTCGAGGCACGCCCGGTCAGTGTCTGGATTACCGGCGGCGGCTATGGCTTCGACCAGCGGCTCGCGGGCGGCTGGACGCCGATCAGCGAGAAACCGATGCGCGTCGAACGGTGGAACGACGGCACGCGCGCGGTGATCGGCGACATGAGCGGCCGCGTCCGCGTGACCTTCGACCCGACCGGGCTGGTCGACCGGCCCGCCGTCGTGACGCTCAGCCGCGGCGGGGCGAACGCGACCGTGACGATCGACGCCGATGGCACCGTGCGCGCCGATGCGCGCTGAATTGCCCCGCGCATCGATGCCTGCTGAAACCGATCGCGGGTTCACGCTCATCGAGATCATGGTCGCGCTCGCGGTGTTCAGCCTGGCGGCGATGGCGCTCGTCCGGCTGGAGAGCGCGACGATCCGCGGCGCGTCGATCCTCGACGACACGCTGGTCGCGCAGATGGTCGCGCGCAACGTCGCGATCGACGCAGTGACGCAGGCGCAGCCGCCGACCGCCGGAACCGTCACCGGCGCCGAGACCAATGGCGGGCGCCGCTGGGCCTGGACGCGGTCGGTGCGCGCGATGGGCGGCTCGTCCGTCTTGCGGATCGACGTGGCGGTCGCGGATCGCGGCGGCGCCGTGCTCGGTCGCCTCACGATGATCCGCCCCGCTCCGCGCCAGAGCGCGACGACGGTGACGACGTCATGACCGGGCGGTGCACGGTGCGCTCCGCCGAACACGGCTTCACCCCCGTGAGGCGTTCCGCCGAACACGGCTTCACCCCCGTGAGGCGCTCCGCCGAACACGGCTTCACACTGGTCGAGGTGATGGTGTCGCTGCTGATCTTCGGGATGATCGCGGCGGCGGGGGTGGCGATCCTGTCGTTCAGCGTGAAGGCGCAGAGTGCGACGGGGACGAAGCTCGACGATCTCGGCGCGCTGACGCGGACGATGTCGATCCTGTCCGCCGATCTCGGCCAGGCGGCGCTGCGGGGCACGCGCGACGAATCCGGTGCGCCCTTGGCTGCCTTCGTCGGCGAGAGCGGGTCGGACGTCGCACCGATGCTCCGCCTCGTCCGCGGTGGCTGGACCAATATCGACGGCGCAGCCCGATCGAGCACGCAGAAGGTCGCGTACCGCGTCGCGGACGGCGCGCTGCAGCGGATCGCCTATCCGATGGTCGACGGCGCGCCGCCGCTGCCGCCCGCCGTGCTGCTGCCCAATGTCCGCCAGGTCCGGCTGCGCTACCGACTGGGCGGCGCGTGGAGCGACCGCTGGGACGGCGTGCAGGGCGTGCCCTTGCCCGAGGCGATGGAGCTGAGCGTCCAGCGCACCGACGGCCTGGTCTATCGCCAGCTGTTCCTCGTTGGATCGGGCTATGCGCCGCCCGCGCGGGAGGTCCAGAATGAAGCCCCCTGAACACGAACGCGGCGCCGCGCTGCTGACCGTCCTCATGCTCGTCGCGATCGTCGCGGTGATGGCGGGGGCGGCGCTCGAGAAGCTGCGGCTGTCGACGCGGCTCGCGGGCAATGCCGCGGCGGGGGAGCAGGCGCGCGCCTATGCGCTGGCCGCCGAGACGCTCGCGCTGACGCGGATCGACGCGATGCTGGGCCCCAATGTGAAACGCGTGACGTTGCAGGGCGACTGGAGCGGCAAGCCGTTCGGGATGCCGCTGCCCGGCGGCGGCTTTGCGACCGCGCGCGTGCGGGACGGAGGAAACTGCTTCAATCTCAACAGCCTGGTGAGCGGGCGCGCCGGCGCCTATGTCACCGACCCGCTGATGCGGCCGCAATTCGTCCGGTTGATGCGGCTGCTCGACATCCCCGCGCAGGTCGGTGAACAGATCGCCGCGGGCGCCGCCGACTGGATCGACAGCGATCAGGACCAGCAGGCGATGGGCGCGGAGGACGGCGCCTATCTGAACCGCGAGACGCCCTATCGCACCGCGGGCACGCTGATGACCGACCCGAGCGAACTCCGCGCGGTGGTCGGCATGACGCCGCAAATCTATGCGACGCTCAGGCCGTGGATCTGTACATTGCCGGTCGCGCAGGCCGCGCCGATCAACGTCAACACGCTGCTCCCCGAACAGGCGCCGATCCTGGCGATGCTGTTTCCCGACACGATGTCGATCGCGGGCGCGCGCCAGATGATCCTGCAACGCCCGCCGCAAGGGGTCGCGACCACTGACGTGTTCTTCAAGAGCGCGGCGTTGCAGGGCAATGCCAATGCGGATGGCGAACGGGGGACGGCAGTGGTGTCGAAATGGTTCACGCTCGATATCGACGTGACGGTGGGGACGACGGTTTTGCAGGAACAGGCACTGATGGACGCGACGACGCTTCCCGCGCGGCTCGTATCGCGGCAATGGGGCGAGCCATCATGACCACGCTCCTGTTCCTTCCCTCCGGCGTGACCGGCTTTCGCTGGATGCGGATCGCCGACCAGCGCATCGTCGCGCAGGGCGAGGGGATCCCGACCGCCGATGAGCGAAGTGACCTCGGCGCGGACACGGGCGTCATCGCGGTGGCGCCGGCGGAGGCGGTGACCTTGCACTGGGCCGAACTACCGTCGCGCAGCGCCGCGCAGGCGACCGCCGCCGCCCGGCTGCTCGCGGCAGAGGCGAGCGCGGCGCCGCTCGGTGAACTCCATGTCGCGGTCGGGGACGAGGGGCAGGGCGACCGGCCGATCGGCGTGGTCGGGATCGAGGCGATGCAGGGCTGGTTGCGGATGCTC
>NZ_JPJC01000096.1:9450-19229 GCF_000733135.1 Sphingomonas sp. FUKUSWIS1 | reverse complement strand
CCGGCTCGCCCGCCGTCGCCGCCATGCGTTCCGCCGCGGCGCGCGCGGCGAGGCGCCGGGGTGAGAGCAGCAGGATCTCGCCGGTGCACCAGGCTTGCTCGAGCAGCGCAGGCGCGACCGCGGTCGTCTTGCCCGCGCCCGGCGGCGCGACGAGCACGGCGGAGGACCGCGTACGCAGCGCGGTAAGCAGTTCGGGCAGGACGGCAAGGATCGGTAGCGGCGGCGGAGTCATCGCCGCCTGCTGCCACAGATCGGTCGTGGCGCAACCGCTTTTCCGGGGGTCGCGCACCACCGCGACCGTCGTGCCCAGCCCCCACCCCGCCGAACGCGGCTGGCAAGGACGCGCGAACCTGCTAGACGCGGGGCACGAATATGGCGTCCGATCCTTCCCCAAACTCTTCGACGGCGACCCGCCGGACCACCGACAGACTGCGCGGCAGTATCGCGCGCGTCTGGGCGAGCCGCTGGACCAAGGCGGCGCTCGCGCTGTTCGGCCTCGGGCTGATCGCGCTGTTCGGCTTCTGGCTGATCGTCGTCCGCGACCTTCCCTCGGTCGATACGCTGCGCACCTACGAACCGCCCTTGCCGACCAATGTGCGCGGGATCGATGGGGCACCGATCCACAGCTATGCGCGCGAACGTCGCGTCGAGCTCAGCTTCGCCGAATATCCGCCGATGCTGATCAATGCGTTCCTGGCCGCGGAGGACAAGTCGTTCTTCGAGCATCACGGCGTCGACTTTCCGGGGCTCGCCGGCGCGGTCTTCGACTATGTCTCGAAGATCGGCAGCGGCCGACGCGCCCGCGGCGGATCGACGATCACGCAGCAGGTCGCCAAGAACCTTCTGATCGGCAACGAATATTCGCCGACGCGCAAGCTGCGCGAAGCGGTGCTGGCGTATAAGATCGAGGATACGCTGACCAAGCCGCAGATTCTCGAACTCTATCTGAACCAGATCGCGCTTGGCCGGAACGCGTTCGGCGTCGAAGCCGCCAGCCACGCCTATTTCGACAAGGACCTCGACCAGCTCGATCTCGCACAGATCGCCTATCTCGCGATCCTGCCCAAGGGTCCGTCGAATTACGATCCGGTGCGCTATCACGACCGCGCAATGACGCGGCGCAACTATGTGCTCGACCGGATGCTCGAGAACGGGTTCATCACCCGCGCGCAATTCGACGCGGCGAACGCCGAACCGCTGGGCGTCGTGCTGCGACGCACGCCCCGGTTTGAAAGCGTCGGCGGCTATTTCGTCGAGGAAGTCCGCCGCCAGCTGATGGCCAAGTTCGGCGAAAGCGCGAAGGACGGCCCTTACAGCGTCTACTCGGGCGGCCTCTGGGTGCGGACCTCGTTCGACACGCGGTTGCAGGATCTGGCGCAGCAGGCCTTGCGTGATGGTCTGGTCCGCTTCGACAGCGGGCGCGGCTGGAACGGGCCGATCCGCCATGTCGAGATCGAGGACGACAACTGGCTCCAGCCGTTGCTCAACAGCAACATCGCACTCGATTACCGCAACTGGGTGGCGGCGATCGTGACCGGCAAGGACGGCAATAGCTGGAGCCTCGGCTTCCGCACCGGCAAGACCGGCACGCTGCCACGATATGCCGCGCAGATGGCGGTGCGCGGCAAGGGCGGCAATGCGTTCGGGGCGATCAAGACCGGCGACATCATCGCGGTCGCGCCCGAAGGCGGCGAGTTCGCGCTCCGGGCGATCCCCAAGGTCTCAGGTGCGTTCGTCGTCGAGGAGCCTGCCAGCGGCCGCGTGCTTGCGATGCAGGGCGGCTTCGACGACCGGCTCCAGGCGTTCAACCGCGCCACCCAGGCGATGCGCCAGCCTGGATCGACGATCAAGCCGATCGTCTATTCCGCCGCGCTCGACAACGGGATGACGCCCGCCTCGATCATCGTCGACGGGCCGTTCTGCGTCTATCAGGGTGCGCGGCTGGGGCAGAAATGCTTCCGCAACTTCGGCAATTCGCGCGGCGCCGGGCCGCACACGATGCGCTGGGGCATCGAACAGTCGCGCAACCTGATGACGGTCCGCGCCGCCGCGCAGACCGGCATGCCCAAGGTCGTGGCCACCATCAAGAAGATGGGCGTCGGCGATTACGCGCCCTATCTCTCCTTCGCGCTGGGTGCCGGCGAGACGACCGTGGGGCGGATGGTCAACGCCTATTCGATCCTCGCGAACAACGGCAAGGGCGGGCCGCCGTCGCTTATCGACTTCGTCCAGGATCGGCACGGCAAGGTAATCTGGCCCGAGAACTGGCGGGCCTGCGACCGGTGCAACGCCCCCGATTGGGACGGCAAGCCGATGCCGCGTCCGGTCGCGCGCCAGCGCCAGGTGCTCGACGCGATGACCGCCTATCAGATGGTCCACATCACCGAAGGCGTGGTGCAGCGCGGTACCGCGGTGACGCTGCGTGATCTCGATCGGCCAATGTTCGGCAAGACGGGCACGAACAATGGCCCGACCGACGTCTGGTTCATCGGCGGAACCCCGCAATATGTCGGCGGGCTGTATATCGGCTTCGATACGCCGCGGAACCTTGGCAGCGCGGCGCAGGGCGGCACGCTGGCGGCGCCGATCTTCAAGCAATTCGCGGTCAAGGCCTATGCCGATCTGCCCAAGCTGCCATTCCGCGCACCCGCGGGCATCCGGATGGTCCGGATCGACCGGGGGAGTGGCCGCCCGGTCTATGGGACATGGCCGAACACCGACGATCCCAAGCCGGGCGTCATCTGGGAAGCGTTCAAGCCCGAAAGCGAGCCGCGGCGTGCCGCGCGCCGTGCGGGCCCCGCTCCCACCACCACCACCGCGCCGACCGCCGCCCCCAAGGCAGAGGCTCCGCGCGACAGCGATTTCTTGCAAAGACAGGGCGGAATCTACTAGCCGTCCCCATATTCCGGGGCTGGCTGTTCATGCCGGTCCCAACACTGGAGAATACCCATGCGCGCCGAAGCGCAGGCTCACGTTGACACCATCAAGGACGCGCTGGCGCTATTGCGCCGTTTTCTCGACTGGGACCGCGCACTGCGTCGTCTCGACGAGCTGAACGCGCGCGTCGAGGATCAGGCGCTCTGGTCGGACCCCAAGGCTGCGCAGGAGGTGATGCGCGAGCGTCGTCGTCTCGACGAGGCGATCAGCGCGACGCGCGCGATCGAGAGCGAGCTCAGCGACACGTCCGAGCTGATCGAAATGGCCGAGGCCGAGGGCGACACCGCGATGGAAGCGGACGGCGTCGCCGCGCTCGCCGAACTCGCCGCCCGCGCGGACAAGGACAAGATCAAGGCGCTGCTCGCGGGCGAGGCTGATGCCAACGACACCTATATCGAGGTCAATGCCGGCGCCGGCGGGACCGAAAGCCAGGACTGGGCGGGCATGCTCAGCCGCATGTATTCGCGCTGGGGCGAACGCCACGGGCTGAAGGTCGAACTGGTCGACCAGCATTCGGGCGAGCAGGCGGGGATCAAGTCCGCGACGCTGCTGCTGAAGGGCGAGAACGCCTATGGCTATGCCAAGACCGAGAGCGGCGTTCACCGGCTGGTGCGGATCAGCCCGTATGATTCCGCGGCGCGTCGTCACACGTCGTTCGCTAGCGTCTGGGTCTATCCGGTCGTCGATGACAATATCGAGGTCGAGTATAACGAGAGCGACCTGCGTATCGACACCTATCGCGCCTCCGGCGCAGGCGGCCAGCATATCAACACGACCGATTCGGCCGTGCGCATCACGCATGTCCCGACCGGCATCGTCGTGCAGTGTCAGAACCAGCGATCGCAGCACAAGAACAAGGCCGAGGCCTATAACCAGCTCCGCGCGCGGCTCTATGAACGCGAGCTCGCGATCCGCGAGCAGGCGGCCAATGCGGAGAATGCGTCGAAGACCGATATCGGCTGGGGCCACCAGATTCGGTCCTATGTGCTGCAGCCGTACCAGATGGTGAAGGATCTGCGGACCGGCGTGGTCTCGACCAGTCCGTCGGACGTGCTCGACGGCGATCTCGAGGCGTTTATGGCCGCCGCGCTGTCGCAGCGTGTGACCGGCGAGGCGGTCGAGGTGGAGGACGTCGATTGAAGATGACGCGCGTCCTGGCCCTGCTGCTGTCCCCGATCTGGCTGCTAGCGGCATGCGATGGCAGCAAACCGCTGATCCAGCGTGAACCCAAGGATGCGGGCCCCTTCCCCGCCGCCGACCGGCCGGTCGCGTCGATCGTCTCCGCGCGCTGGTCGAATGAGGAGGCGCGCGACCGGTTGAACGAAGCGGGCGAGGTCATGACCAAGGCGGATCTCCGCAAGGGCATGACGGTCGCCGATATCGGCGCAGGCGAGGGCTATTACACGATCCGCGCCGCCGCGCGGGTCGGCAAGGACGGTCGCGTTCTCGCAGAGGACATCGTCGCGAGCGTCCGCGACCAGCTGGCGGAGCGCGTCGCGCGCGAAGATCTCGCCAATGTCAGCGTGCGACTCGGCGAAGCCAATGATCCGAAGCTGCCCCCGGCGAGTTTCGACCGCGTACTGATGGTGCACATGTACCATGAGATTGAGCAGCCCTACGAGTTCCTGTGGCGGCTTCGCCCTTCGCTGAAACCCGACGGACTCGTCGTCGTCGTCGATGCCGATCGCGAGACGCGCAACCACGGCACGCCGCCCGCACTGCTGAAATGCGAGTTCGCGGCGGTCGGCTATACGCAGGTCGACAGAGACGAGATGCCGTCGGCGGGCGGCTATATGGCCATGTTCCGCGCGACCGGCCCGCGCCCCGCGCCCGAGGCAATCCGCGCCTGCCGGACGAAATAGCGCCACCGGGTGGAGCAAGTATTGTTCCGGACCGTCAGACCATCCCCATCGCGCGCAGGCTCGCCACCCGGTCGCCAGCGATCACCACGTGATCGAACAGCACGACCTCCACGGTCCGCAACCCGGCCGCCAGCGCACGGGTAAACGCCACGTCGCGCGTACTCGGGGTCACGTCCCCGCTCGGATGATTGTGCGCGATCACCACCCCCTGCGCCGCGAACGCCAGCGCATCGGCAGCGATGATGCGCACCGCGATCTGCACCTGATCGCGCCCGCCCGCCACATGCCGCATGCCCAAAAGCCTCCGATTCGGATCAAGATAGGCGACCGCCACCGCCTCAGTCGTTGCATGCCCGAGTCTTGCGAACAGCGCGCATGCCGCTGCAAGGTCGGCAATGATCGGAGCGGAGGCGGGCGACGCGGGCACCACCTCGACTGCCGCATTGCTGCCCCTGTCGCATCCACAACTGCATCCGCTTGAGCGATCCGCCCCGCACCGCTAGGCCGTCGCGATGCGCCAATATCTAGACCTCATGGACCGCGTGCTCTCGACCGGAGTCGAGACGATGGACCGCACCGGCACGGGCACGCTCAGCGTCTTCGGCGCGCAGATGCGCTTCGATCTCGCGCAGGGCTTCCCCGTGCTGACGACGAAGAAGCTTCATCTTCGCTCGATCATCGTCGAACTCCTGTGGTTCCTGCGCGGCGACACCAATGTCCGCTGGCTGCAGGAGCGCAAGGTCGCGATCTGGGACGAATGGGCGGACGAGAGCGGCGATCTCGGCCCGGTCTATGGCAAGCAATGGCGCGACTGGGTGGCCGGCGACGGTCGCCATATCGACCAGATCGCCGAGCTGGTCGACCAGATCAAGACCAACCCTGCCTCGCGCCGCCAGATCGTCTGCGCGTGGAACCCGGGCGATCTGCACGCCATGGCGCTGGCCCCCTGCCACTGCCTTTTCCAGACGCATGTCGCCAACGGCAAGCTCTCGCTCCAGCTCTACCAGCGCTCGGGCGACATCTTCCTCGGCGTGCCGTTCAACATCGCCAGCTACGCACTGCTGACGCATATGCTCGCGCAGCAATGCGGACTCGAGGTCGGTGAGTTCATCTGGACCGGCGGCGACTGCCACCTCTATTCGAACCATCTCGAGCAGGCACGACTGCAACTCGGCCGCACCCCCGGCCCGCTCCCGCGGCTCGAGATCGTGCGCAAGCCGGACTCGATCGACGCATATGAGCATGAGGATTTCGTGCTCCACGACTACGTCGCGCAGCCGCACATCAAGGCACCCGTCGCGGTCTGAACAGAGAGCGAATCGCAATAGGAACTGGGTGCCGTCCGCGCGGTTGACCGTCCGAACCCATTCGGAAGGCCTATCATGGACATCACCCAGCTCATCCTCGACGAACACGCGCAGCAGCGTGCGCTGTTCGCACAGATCGACAGCATCGACGCCAAGGACACCGAGGCGCTGTCGGCACTGTGGACCCGCCTCAAGAACCTGCTCGACGCGCATGCCGAGGCGGAGGAGCGCTTCTTCTACCCGCGGCTGATGAAGATCGGCACCGGCGGCAACGACGCCGACTCGGCCGCCGAGGAGACCGAGGACGCGATCGAGGATCACAACGACATCCGCGAAACCGGCGAAGCGGTCGACAAGCATCCGGTCGGCTCGGACGCGTGGTTCGAGGCGGTCGGCGAATGCAACAAGGCGAACAGCGATCACCTCGCCGAGGAAGAGCGCCAGGGCCTGACCGACTTCCGCAAGCATGCGACGCTGGAAGAGCGGCACGAGCTGGGCGTCCGGTTCGCGGCGTTCGAGGCGAACCACCTGAACGGCGTGAAGGTCGTCGAGAAGGATCCCGAGGCGTACGTCAAGGAACACGCCCCGAACTGATTGACCCGCTTTATACCACCCCGGCGAAGGCCGGGGTCCAGGTGGAAAGGTGGTCGTAACGGAGCGCCGTCTTTCACCACCGACGTCCCCCAACTGGGCCCCGGCCTTCGCCGGGGTGGTGATACAAGCATAGCCCCCCGCCCCCATATCCGCCATGATACCCGCATGATCACCTTCTACCTCGCCCGCGCCAGCAACGGCGTCATCGGCCGCGACGGCCAGCTCCCCTGGCGCCTCCCTGCCGATCTCAAGCGCTTCAAGGCGCTTACGATGGGCAAGCCGATGGTGATGGGCCGAAAAACGTTCGAGAGCTTCCCGAGCCCCCTCCCCGGCCGCCGCCACATCGTCCTTACCCGCGGTCACTGGCACGCCGACGGCGCGGAAGTGGCGCATTCGATCGACGAGGCGCTCGCGATGGCCGGGGACGACGTCGCGGTAATCGGCGGCGCGCAGATCTATGCGCAGCTGCTCCCCCATGCGGACCGGATCGAGCTCACCGAAGTCCATGACGAACCCGAAGGCGACGCCATCGTCCCCGCGTTTGACGGCTGGCACGAGATTGCCCGCGAAGACCACCCGGGCGAAAAGCAGCGTCCACCCTACAGCTTCGTCACGCTCACCCGCCGGTAAAGACCGTTCCCCCCGCAAAGGCGGGAGCTCGGACTCGACTCCCACCTTCGCGGGAGAACAAGGAGGCGCGGGAGACAACGACACGGAAGGACTATCGTCATCCGCGGCGTCTGGGTACTGACCCGTGCATGCAACGGCTCGACGGTGGCGCATCCATCCCTTCGCATCTGGCGGACGGGATCGTGGCGCTGGGTAATTTCGACGGATTCCATCTCGGTCACCAGGCGGTGGTCGCGCGCGCGATCGCGTGGGCCAAGGCGGAGGGGCGCCCTGCGCTGGTGGCGACGTTCGATCCGCATCCGGTCCGCCATTTCCGCCCCGATACGCCCCCCTTCCGCCTCACGACGCTCGACCAGCGCGAGCGGCTGTTCGCAGACGCTGGCGCCGATGCGATGGTGGTGTTCCACTTCGACGGCGATCTCGCCGCGCTGACCGCCGAGCAGTTCGTCGCCGACCGGCTCCAACGCAATCTGCGGATCGGCGGCGTGGTGACGGGCGAGGACTTCACCTTCGGCCATGCCAAGAGCGGCACGGTCCACACGCTCGCCGCGCGCGGCCCGGTCCACGGCTTTCGCGCGGAAACCGTCGGCGCGGTCGCGCTGGATGGCGAGACGGTGTCCTCGACCCGGATCCGCGAGGCGCTGCGTGCCGGCGACATGGCGACCGCGACCCGGCTGCTGACGCGTCCGTTCGCGATCGAGGGCGTGGTGCAGCATGGCGACAAGCTCGGCCGCACGATCGGCTATCCGACCGCCAATCTCGACATGGGCAACTATCTGCGTCCCGCCTACGGGATCTACGCGGTGACCGGCCGGCTGGAGGACGGGCGCGTGCTGAAAGGCGCGGCGAACCTCGGCATCCGCCCGAGCTTCGATCCGCCGAAGGAACTGCTCGAACCGCATTTCTTCGATTTCACCGAAAACCTGTACGGGCAGACGATCGAGGTCGCGCTGATCGACTATCTGCGCCCCGAGGCGAAGTTCGACAGCCTCGACGCGCTGATCGCGCAGATGGACATCGACTGCGACCGCGCACGCACCATCCTCGCCTGACTGCGCCACTGCTGGTGCGTGCGGGAGGGGGGATGGCAACGCGCCCTCCGCTCGGCTACAGCCCGGCCCACTTATGACCGATACTCCTGCGCCCGCCCGCGATTACCGCGACACCGTCTTCCTGCCGAAGACCGACTTCCCGATGAAGGCCGGTCTCGCCGCCAAGGAGCCGGCGATTCTAGAGCGCTGGGCAAAGCTCGGCATCTACGACCGGCTGCGCGAACAGCGGCTCGGGCGCGAGCGGTTCATCCTGCACGACGGCCCCCCGTACGCGAACGGCGACATCCACATGGGCCATGCGATGAACAAGGTCCTGAAGGACATCATCGTCCGATCGCAATCGCTGATGGGCAAGGACGCGCCCTACGTCCCGGGCTGGGACTGTCACGGCCTGCCGATCGAGTGGAAGGTCGAGGAAGCGTATCGCGCGAAGAAGCTGAACAAGGACGACGTCCCCGTCGACCAGTTCCGCGCCGAATGCCGCGCCTATGCCGAAAAATGGGTCGAGGTGCAGAAGGGCGAGTTCGAGCGGCTCGGCGTGATGGGCGACTGGGCCGATCCGTACCTCACGATGAAGTACGATGCCGAGGCGACGATCGTCGGCGAGCTGCTCAAGTTCGCCGAGAGCGGCCAGCTGTACCGCGGTGCGAAGCCGGTGATGTGGTCGCCGGTCGAAAAGACCGCGCTCGCCGAGGCCGAGGTCGAATATGAGGACATCGTCTCGACGCAGATCGACGTCGCGTTCGAGATCGTCGACGCGCCGAACGCGCCCGAACTGGTCGGCGCGCATGCGGTGATCTGGACGACGACACCGTGGACGATCCCGGTGAACCAGGCGCTCAGCTATGGGCCTGGCATGCACTATCAGGCCTTTCACGCAGCTGATGGTCGCCGGTTCCTCATCGCCTTCGACCTTAAGAACGAGTTTGAGCGTCGCACCGGCATCCTGTTAGACTCAGGAGATTTGCAAGAGATCACAGATCGACAGATCCTCGGTTCGCAACTCGAAGGCGCCACCGCACGCCACCCGATGCACGCACTCGGCGGGTTCTTCGCCAAGCCCCGCCCGTTCCTCCCCGGCGACTTCGTCACCACCGACGCGGGCACCGGCCTCGTCCACATGTCGCCGGACCACGGCGAGGACGATTTCGAGCTCTGCAAGCAATACGGCATCGACCCGGTCTTCGCGGTCGACGGTGCGGGGATGTACCGCGCCGACTGGGCCTGGCTCGGCGGGCAAGGGTCTGTCATCAACAAGAAGTTCGTGGCCGCCGACGGCCCGATCTGCACCGATCTGCGCGCGACCGGTGCGCTGCTCGCGGCGAGCGACGACTTCAAGCACAGCTACCCGCATTCGTGGCGTTCCAAGGCCAAGGTGATCTTCCGCGCTACGCCGC
>NZ_JPJC01000096.1:4264-9295 GCF_000733135.1 Sphingomonas sp. FUKUSWIS1 | reverse complement strand
GGGTTGGGAATGCGGCCGCCCCGCCGTTCGCCCTGAGCGAAGTCGAAGGGCCTGGGTCGAGCAACGGCGCAACCCTCCGCGAAATCGCACTCGACGCGATCGCCGCGACCAGCTGGATCCCCGCGCGCTCGGAAAACCGGATCACCTCGATGGTGCAGGGCCGCCCCGACTGGGTCATCTCGCGCCAGCGCGCCTGGGGCGTGCCCATCGCGCTGTTCGTCAACCGCGCCACCGGCCAGTACCTCAACGACCCCGCCGTCAACGCGCGCATCGTCGAAGCCTTCCGCCAGAACGGCGCGGATGCGTGGTACGCCGACGGCCACCAGGCGCTGCTCGGCCCCGATTACGACCTCGCCGACTATGAGGTCGTGAAGGACATCCTCGACGTCTGGTTCGATTCGGGCTGCACGCACGTCTTCACGGTCGAAGCGCGCTACGGCGAAGGCACACGCGCCAACCTGTACCTCGAAGGGTCGGACCAGCATCGCGGCTGGTTCCAGTCGAGCTTGCTCGAAAGCTGCGGCACGCGCGGTCGCGCACCCTATGACGCGGTCCTCACCCACGGCTTCGCGCTCGACGGCCAGGGCCGCAAGATGTCGAAGAGCCTCGGCAACGTCGTCGATCCTCTCAAGATCATCGGTGAGAGCGGCGCGGACATCCTGCGCATGTGGGTCGCCTCGACCGATTATTTCGACGACGTGAAGATCGGCAAGGAGGTGCTCGCCACCGCGTCGGATTCCTACCGCAAGCTGCGCAACACGTTCCGCTACATGCTCGGCGCGCTCGAGGGTTTCGACGAGTCCGAGCGTGTCGCCGTGTCCGACATGCCCGAACTCGAGCGCTACGTGCTCCACCGTCTCGGCATGATCGACACCGAGCTGCGCCAGGCGGCGGAAGGCTATGAGTTCAACCGCTACACGCGGCTGCTGACCGACTTCGCGAACGAGGACCTGTCCGCGTTCTTCTTCGATATCCGCAAGGACTCGCTCTACTGCGACGCGCCTGGAGACGTGAAGCGTCGCGCGTACCGCACCGTCCTCGACGTGCTGTTCCACGCGCTGGTCCGCTACGCCGCGCCGGTGCTGTGCTTCACCGCGGAGGAAGTCTGGCAGTCGCGCTTCCCGAGCGACGACAGCTCGGTCCACTATCTCGAATGGCCGTCGCTCCCGTCGCTCGACGCGGACGACGTGGTCGGCGCCAAGTGGCATGAGATCCGCGCGCTGCGCGTCGCCGTCACCGAGGCGATCGAGCCGTTGCGCCGCGAGAAGACCGTGCGGTCCAGCCTCGAGGCCGAGATCACCGTCCCATCGATGCTGCTCGACGCCGACGCTCTGGCCGAGGCGTTCATCGTCGCCAAGGTCACGCCGGGCGATGCGGTCACCGTGACGCGCACCGACTTCCACAAATGCGGTCGCTGCTGGCGCCACCTCCCCGAGGTGACGACCGACGGCGAGCTCTGCGACCGGTGCGAAGAGGTGGTGGCGCATGCGTAACCTGCCAAAGGCCGGCTTCGGGGCGGCGATCGCGCTGTTCCTCGCCGACCAGCTCAGCAAATGGGCCGTAACGCGCCCGCTCGGGATCGATTCGCTCGGCGATGCGCAAACGATCACGTCGTTCTTCGACCTGCGCTTCGTGCCCAATATCGGCATTTCTCTCGGGTTGTTGCCCGCCGATGGCCATCTGACGCGCTGGGCGCTGGTGCTGCTGACGGGGGCGATCTCGGTCGGGGTCGCAATCTGGATGACGCGCGAGAAGAACAGGGCGGATCAGATCGCGCTGGGCTTCGTGCTCGGCGGTGCGGTCGGCAATATCCTCGACCGGATCCGGCTCGGCTATGTCGTCGATTTCGCCGACCTGCATATCGGCGAGTGGCGCCCGTTTTTGGTCTTCAATGTCGCGGATGCAGCGATTACTGTCGGCGTGCTCGTCCTGCTTGTCCGGGCGCTGCTCGTGCGCGAGAAGCCCCCTGTGGAGAATTCCCATGCGTAAGTTTGTGCCCCTGGCTGCCGGTCTGGCGAGCGTCGCGTTGCTGTCCGGCTGTGGCGCCGGCAAGAGCCTCGATCGTGCGCGGCCGGACGAGTTCGCCGTCGCCCGCCAGGCTCCGCTGGTGATCCCCCCCGATTTCGCGCTGGTCCCGCCGCAGCCGGGTGCCGCACGGCCGCAGGATACCGCCGCGAACGCCCAGACGCTCGACGCGCTGTTCGGCGGCACCGCTGCGCGCAGCCCTGCCGAAGCCGGCGTGCTGAGCGAAGCGGGCCCCAGCGCCGCCGATCCCGGCATCCGGTCGAGCGCGGGCGATCCCGGCACGACCGTGATCGACAAGGGTTCGACCACGCGCGACATCGTTGCCGCCCCCGAAGGCGACGGCCAGGATGCGCGCGCAACCGCCAACTGAGCGGCTGCCGCAAGACGCGAAAAAGGGCGGCTCCCGCAGGGGGGCCGCCCTTTTTCGTGTTCGGTCGATGGCCACCCCGCCCGCCCCTGCTCCGTAGGATACCCCAGCTTCCGCTGGGGTGACGAGAGGGAGGCAGGAAGCGGCCGTGCAAAATGCCGCAACCGCGCGCTCCCGCCATCCCAGCCAAGCGCCAAGACGACGACAGCACCCGCGCTACGTCAGAACGCGGCGGTCAGCGACGCCAGCACCTTCCCGTTGGCGATCGAACCGACGCCGTCCTGCCCACGGCTGAAGCTCGGCTGGAGATACGCCGACTCCGCCTTGCTGATGTCGGTATCGACATAGGCGACGCCCAAGGTCAGCGGCGTGCCCGGAATCACGTAATCGGCACCCACCAGCCAGTCGAAATATTCGCCGGTCGGCGACACGCTGGTGGCGAATGGCCCGAGCCCCTTGTTGCCGTTCGAATAGCCGACATGCGCCTTTACGGTCAGCCCGGTATCGGGAATGCCGCTGCTGACATCGCCCCACAAATACAGGTTCGAATCCTTGGCGTTGACGCGGTCATAGACCCCGTTGGCGGCCGAGGTGCCGTTCGAATACCAAGGCCCCAGCGCCTGCTGCTTGGGCGCATAGGCGACGCCCGCGGTCAGCGCGACCGGGCCGGCAGTGCCCGAGAGCTTGGCATAGGGCTCGATGAAGTCGGTATTGTCGAAGCCCGACGGGTACATGTACCACGTCGCGCCGACGTCGAGCGTGCCGCCACCGACGGGAAGCTTGTACCCGGCGATCAGGTCGAGCTCCATGTTGGCGCCGCCGAACGTGCCCCAGCCGGCGAGGTTCGACCCCCAGGTGCCGATATAGACGCCGCTCTTGTGCGCGATCGTGATGCCGCCCTGGACCGCGAGATTTTCGTCCGACTGCGACACGCCGCGAAAGCGATAGTCGCTGACAAGTCCGACCGATCCGCTGACCGTGACGTCCTTGGGTGGCGCCGTATCCTGCGCGAACGCAGGGGGTGCGGCAGCCAGCGCGAGGCCGCCGAAGAGGATAGTGGAGAAGCGCATCGTTTCCCTTTCGAAACTGGAAATTCGATGTCCCCGCCTGCACCCGCGGACGCCGCATCTATCGAGGCATGGCCTCCGAGCGCGGTCTTTCCTGCGGTGACAAATGAATGACAGTCGTTGATGCACTGCACAAGCGATTATTGCGCCAGGCGCGGTGTTGACGCCATGGATGTTGCGCACCGGACACACCGTCTCGGTCGCAACGCTCGGGTGCGCGCGGGCCTATCGACGCAGGATCGGCGTGCGCCGCGGCGCTTCCCACCCCTCACGCGCCAACTCGGGCATGTCCGCGTCTCTTTCGGGATAACCGAGGCAGAGATAGCCGACGAACCGCCATCCCTCCGGCACGCCCGCAATGTGCGCGATCCGTGCGGGGTCGAGGATCGAGACCCAGCCGAGCCCGATCCCCTGCGCGCGCGCCGCCAGCCACAGTGTGTGTATCGCGATCACGGCGGAATAGGCGACGCTTTCCGGCATGGTCTGACGCCCCAGACCATGACCCTGACTAGGATCGGGTTCGACGAACACCGCGATGTGAACGGGCGCCTGCTCGAGCCCGGCGAGCTTCAACCGGGCGTAGAGCGCGGCACGCGTCTCGTCTTGCCCGGCCAGCGCGGCGGCGTTGCAGGCGGCAAAGTCCGCGCGGATCGCGTCGCGTCGCGCGGGGTCGTCGATCGTGACGAACCGCCAGGGCTGGCTGAGCCCAACCGACGGCGCGGCGTCGGCGATCGCGAGCAGCGCGTCGACTGCGCCCGCGGGCAGCGCGTCGCGCCGGAATCGGCGGACGTCACGGCGCCAGCGGAACAGCAGATCGAGCCTGGCCTGAAACGCCGTATCGAAGACCGGGCCTTCAGCGTCGGGCGGTTCTGTATGCATGATCACCACGCTGTACCCGCTCACGTCCGGCGAGCAAGGTCGCTAGCCGCGCACCGCCCGAAACGCCGCAAGCCCGGCGTCGAGATCGGCGATCAGGTCCGCCGGATCCTCGAGCCCGATCTGCAGACGGACCATAGGCCCGGCGACCTCGCGGCGGGTGACGCTGCGATAGCGATGCGGATCGACCGGCAGCGCCAGGCTTTCGAACCCGCCCCAGCTATAGCCGATCCCGAACAGCTCGAGCGTGTCGATCAGCGCGGCCCGCGACGCCTCGTCACCGCCGTCCAGCACGAACGAGAACAGCCCGCTCGATCCCTTGAAATCGCGCACGAACAGATCGTGCCCCGGGCAGCCAGGCAGGGCCGGATGCAGCACCTGCGCCACCTCCGGACGCGCCTCCAGCCACTGCGCGATCGCCAGCGCGCTCGACTGGTGCTGGGCGAGCCGGACCGCCATCGTCCGCAGCCCGCGACTGCCGAGCCAGCAATCGTCGGGACTGGCGATCTGCCCCAGCTGGAAGCTCGTCTCGCGCAGCGCCTTGAAATGGCCGGGCCCTGCCGTCACCGATCCGAGCATCGCGTCCGAATGGCCGACGACATATTTGGTGCACGCCAAAATCGTCAGGTCGACCCCGTGGCCGATCGCTGGAAAGAACAGCGGCGTGGCCCAGGTATTGTCGAGCAGGGTCGTCAC
>NZ_JPJC01000096.1:0-4177 GCF_000733135.1 Sphingomonas sp. FUKUSWIS1 | reverse complement strand
CGGCCGCGACAATGGCGGGGATGTCCTGCACCTCGAAACTGAGCGAGCCGGGACTTTCCATGAAGATCGCGCGGGTCTTCTCGCCGATCAGGTCGGCGATCCCCGCACCGATCAGCGGGTCGTAGAAGCGGGTCGTGATGCCGAACCGCTTGAGCAGACCGTTCGCCATCCCGCGCGTCGGGTCATAGGCGCTGTCGACCAGCAGCAGCTCGTCGCCCGGCGACAGCACCGATAGCAAAGCCGCGGCGATCGCCGCGACGCCCGATCCATAAAGGAACGTGCCCTCCGCCCCGGGCTCGAGCGTGGTCAGCGCATCCGCAAGGCTCCACTGCGTCGGCGTGCCCTTGCGACCGTAGAACAACCGATGATGCGTATCGCGGGTCGCGCTGTCGCGAAGATGGCCAACGGAATCATACAGGATCGTCGACGCCCGCCAGACCGGCGGACTGACGATCGCCCCTTCCCCGACACCACGAGTCCATTCCGCGCGACGTCCGGCGAGCACCACCTTGGTGGCGTCGCCGACCGGCCTTGTCGTTTCGGTCATTGCGTTCCTGTCGCCTTCGTGCCCATTGCCTTCGGCGTCGACGGATCGCCGCCCCATTCCGACCAGCTGCCGTCGTACAGCGCGGCTTCGTTGCCAAGGAGGTGCGCGCCGAACGCCAGCACCGCCGCGGTGATTCCCGATCCACAGGTCGTCACGATCGGCCTTGCCAGATCGATGCCCGCGCCCTCGAATGCCGATCGCAGCGCGTCGCCCGTCTTCCACGTGCCGTCCGCGTTGAACAGCGTGGCATAGGGCAGTGATTTGGATCCGGGGATATGCCCCGATGCGGTGCCAGGTCGCGGGTCCGCCTCGGCACCGGTGAACCGGGCGGCGGAGCGTGCATCGACGACCTGCTCGGCGCCGCTCGACAGGTTCGCGGTCATCTGGTCCTTCGTGCGAACAGCCTTGTCGTCGGCCCAGATGGTGAAGTGGCGATGCCGCACCGCCTGCTTGCCCGACTCCGTCTCGCGCCCTTCGGCCTGCCATTTCGCCAGACCGCCGTCGAGGATCGCGACATTGTGCGCACCAAAGGTTCGCAGCATCCACCAGGCGCGCGCCGCCGTGCGCCAAGGCGAGCTGTCGTACAGCACGATGCGGCTGCCGTCGCCGAGCCCGAGCGACTGCATCCGGCTGGCGAACTTGGCGGGCGACGGCAGCATGTTGGGCAGGTCGCTGTCGGTGTCGCGAAGCTCGGCGAGGTTCAAGAACACCGCGCCGGGAATATGCGCCGCCGCATAGTCCGCCGCAGCGTCGCGACCCTCGGCATAGGTTGCGTCGACGACCCTGAGATCGCCAGCGCCCGGGACGCTGGTCTCGAGCGCGTTCGCCAACCATTCGGTGCTCACCAGCGTGTCCATGACCTGCCCTCCTGACGGTTGGCGCGAATAGTAACCGGCGCACGCCCGAACGTCGAGGCCGCGGCTCGGCCGCCGCCCCGCCAGCTAGGTCTTGAACGCCAGCCCGATCGTTACCGCCAGCCCGATGAGCGAAAGCATCTGGACGGTCGGCCAGTCGACCCAGCCGACCGCGTCGGGATCGCGCCGCCGATGGCGACGGCGGGCGCCCAGACCCGATGCGATCGCGAGCGCCGCAAAGCCGCCGCTCACCGTCCACAGCAACGGTGCCATGTCAGCTCCCGAGCTTTTCCACCTTGTCCTGAAGACTGGCGAGTTCGGTGCGCAGGGCAGCGATCTCCTCGTCCTTCGTTGCCGCCGGCCTGGCGGCTGCTGGTGCGGGGGATGCTGCAGCCGCAGCATTGCCGGGGGCAAAGGCCTGCGCTGCAACGTCGAACATCGCCAGATTACGCTTGGCAATGTCGGCGAAAGGCGAATGGGCAAACGCCCCTTCGACCGCGGTCTTGAACTGTTCCTGATTGCGGCGGAAGCTATCCATCGATGCCTCGAGATAGCCGGGCACCATCTTCTGCATCGAATCGCCATACATCGAGATCAGCTGGCGCAGGAAATTGACCGGCAGCATCGTCTCGCCGCGGCTTTCCTCCTCCATGATGATCTGGGTGAGGACGTTGTGCGTGATATCCTCTTCGGTCTTCGCATCGACGACCTTGAAGTCACGGCCCTCGCGAGTCATCGTCGCGAGATGATCGAGCGTGATGTAGGATGATGTTTCGGTATTATAAAGCCGCCTGTTGGCGTACTTCTTGATGATGACAAGCCCGTCGACCGTGCTTTGCTTCTTCATATGCAGCCCCTCCACGTGACCGGGGCAAACGCTACGCGCTTTGACATTGCGCCGCAACATGGTCCACGGCCATTGCCGCTGTTCCTCGCCATGTTGCGCAACGAAACCGCAGCATCGCCCGACCGCCGCGCGCGGGCGCTGGCCGGGCTCGACCGCTATCAGGCCGCGCCCCGGGATCTGCCTTTGCCGCCCCGCCCGATCCGCGCGTCGGCCGGCCGGGCGGTCCTGCGCGACTATGGCGGTGGCACTACGGGCAAGCCGGCGGTCATCGTTATACCCTCGCTGATCAACCCGGCGGCGATCCTCGATCTTTCCGCGGACACGTCGCTGATGCAGTGGCTGGCCACGCGGGGCTATCATGCGCACCTGCTCGACTGGGGAACGCCGGGGCCCGAGGATCGGGACCTCGACCTCGACGCGCATGTCGCGCGCATCCTCCTGCCCCTGCTGCAAGGGTTTGCCACCCCGCCGATCCTGGTGGGCTATTGCCTGGGCGGCACCCTCGCCGTCGCCGCTGCCGCCTTGACGCGGGTCGCGGGGCTGGCGACGATCGCGGCGCCTTGGCATTTCGCCGGCTATGGCGAGACCGCGCGTGCCGAGATGGCGCGACTTTGGCGCGCCGGTGCGCCGTTTGCGCGCCAGACGGGGCTGTTGCCGATGGAAGTGCTGCAAAGCGGGTTCTGGCAGCTCGCGCCCGCGCAGACGATCGCGAAATACGAGACGTTCGCCGACCGCGATCCGACCAGCCCCGCCGCGCGCGCGTTCGTCAGGCTGGAGGACTGGGCGAATGCGGGTGCGCCGCTCCCCGCCGCCGCCGCCGCCGGACTGTTCGGGGACATGATCGCCCGGGACCTCCCCGGACGCGGTCTGTGGCGGATTGCCGGTCGCTCGATCGCCCCGCGGGCGCTGTCCTGCCCCGCGGTCGAGTTCGTCGCGCGCAACGACCGGATCGTGCCAGCCGCGACTGCGATCGGACTGGCGGACCGGCGCGACGTCGATGCCGGCCATGTCGGCATGATCGTCGGCAGCCGTGCCCGCGACCAGCTCTGGGAGCCGCTCGCGAACTGGATAGATTCGCTCGGCTAGCGTATTGGATCCGCAAAACGAGAGGACCCGTCATGACCGCCACCCACCCAAGCGACATCGTCATCACCGCCGCCAAGCGCACGCCGGTCGGCAGCTTCCTCGGCGCCTTCGCCACCGTCCCCGCGCATGAGCTCGGCCGGACCGCGATCGAGGCGGCGCTCGCGCAGGCGGGTGTCGACGGCGCCGATGTCTCCGAAGTGATCCTCGGCCAGGTGCTGACCGCGGCGCAGGGGCAGAATCCTGCACGTCAGGCGTCGATGGCGGCGGGCGTTCCCAAGGAAGTCCCCGCCTGGGGCGTCAACCAGGTCTGCGGCTCGGGGCTGCGCGCGGTCGCGCTGGCGTGTCAGGCGATCCAGACCGGCGATGCGACGATCGTCGTCGCTGGTGGGCAGGAATCCATGTCGCTGTCCGCGCACGCCCAGTCGATCCGCGGCGGGCAGAAGATGGGCAATCTCAGCCTTGTCGACACGATGGTCAGCGACGGTCTGACCGACGTGTTCAACGGCTATCACATGGGCATCACCGCCGAAAATCTCGCCGAGCAATATCAGGTGACGCGCGGCGAACAGGACGCCTTCTCGGTCAGCTCGCAGAACAAGGCGGAGGCGGCCCGCGGATCGGGCCGGTTCAAGGACGAGATCGCGCCGGTGACGATTGCGGGCCGCAAGGGTGACACGATCGTCAGCGACGACGAATATATCCGCGCGGGCGCGACCATCGAGAGCGTGTCGGGCGTGCGGCCGGCGTTCAAGAAGGACGGCACCGTCACCGCGGCGAATGCGAGCGGCCTCAACGACGGCGCGGCCGCGCTGGTGCTGATGCGCCGCGACGAGGCCGAGCGCC
>NZ_JPJC01000095.1:0-42882 GCF_000733135.1 Sphingomonas sp. FUKUSWIS1 | reverse complement strand
GGTCGGCAAGGAGCTCGGCTGGGATGCCGACAAGGTCAACGTCAATGGCGGCGCGATCGCGATCGGCCACCCCATCGGCGCCAGCGGCGCGCGTGTGCTGACGACGCTGATCTACGAGATGGAGAAGCGCGACGCCCGCAAGGGGCTGGCGACGCTGTGCATCGGCGGCGGCATGGGAATCGCCATGTGCCTCGAACGGTGAGACTGCCGTTGCCGCACTTATAAGCCTCAAACGAATAAAGGGGGCCGCTCGGTAAGACGAGCGGCCCCCTTTTTCATATTATCGCCCGGTCAGAACTTACCGGCAACGCTCACCGCGAACCGGCGACCGATCAGGTCACTATAGCTCGCCGGGATGATGATCCCGTTGTACTTTTCGCCGACCCTGTTGAACAGGTTGGTCACGGCAAAGGTAACCCGGAAACGATCACTTGCGTTTATGTAGACGCTCGGATTGACCGTCACGAAATCCTTGAGCTTGTCGATTTCGCGAAGATCGGCACCACGGCTGACACGAGAGAAAAGCGCTTCGCCGGTATAGTTGAACGAAGTCGAGATGCCGAAGTCGTCATGAAAATAGGAAAGGTTGTACTGGCCCTGAAACGTCGGATCGCCCAGCGTTCCGTCGGTCCGCACGGGGGCAACGCCGGTGATGTCGTTGATGCGCTTCAGCGAGACGAACAGATTTCCCCGCATCCCGACCGAGCCAGGAATGCCCAGCCCCGACAACGAACGATTATAAGTGAGTTCGGACTGGATCCCTTCGAACTTGATCTTGTTTCCATTGACGAAACCACTTCCGACACCCGGGTTTAGGGGGTCGTTGACCACCTGGCCGCCATTGTTGCCACCGTTCGCCGATGCGCCGCCTTGTCCCTGTGCATAGCGTCGGATTTGTGAGCAGAACGCATTGCCGTTCGCCGGATCGGCGGCGTTGAACGTCGAATTGTCGAAACACGCCGATGCGATCTGCGCGACCGTCAGGCTGGCAATTGGATCCGAGATCTTGATGTTCACATAATCGACCGTCAGCGTCAGGTTGGGAATGAAACGCGGCTGCAGAACGACACCATAGGTGAAGCTCTTCGCCACTTCATTCGCAAGCCCGACATTGCCCCCGTTGCGTCCCGGGACGGTGGCGGCTGCGGCATCCAGTGGCGTGGCATTCGGGAATGCCGACAGGAAGGCCGCGCAGTTGCGGGCACGGTTTTCGGGCGCGGCACCGGCATTGATGTTGGCAGGCGAACACAGGTCGGGAACCGTGGTGAACACGTTCGCAACGGGGGAGAACAGCTCGGTGATGGCAGGTGCGCGGAACGACTTCGTATAATTGCCGCGCAGCGCGATATCCCGGATCGGCGCGAACGACACGCCGCCTGCATAGGCCGTGAAACCGCCATTGACGGTGTTGTTGACGTGACGGCCGCTGGCATTCAGCTGAAGCGAATGCAGGAACGACAACCCGTTCTGCGCCGTGACGATCGGAAGGATGACTTCGCCGAACACCTCGTCAACATTGTATCGTCCCGCGACCGGAAGAATGGCGACAGCACGCCCCTGCCCCAGTTGCTCGAAGGTGCTGGGGGTGAAGCTGCCGCGCTCCTCGCGATGCTCATAGCCCAGGTTCAAGCCGGTCTCGTTGCCGAACAGGTCGAACGGGCTGCCGCCGACATTGACGTTGTAAACGATCTGTTCGAGCCGGCTCCTCGTGATGTTCTCGGATACGATGTACGACCGTGCCTCCGGGCTCGAAAGACCTTCACCCAACAGGTTGAGCGGCACGCAGGCGGCGTCTGCGACTGGCGTACCGCCAGGTGCGGCCTGCACCAACGGGGTTGCCGTGCACACGATCTGCCCCGCAGCGTTCCGCGTGACGTTCACCGCATTGATGAACCGCTGGGCGTTGATGTCCTGTCGGGTATCGCGAATATCGACCCGACCGATGTTGCTGCTGGCTTCATAATTAAAACGACGACCACCAACATTGAAATTGCCGCGGACGCCGGCGACGGCACGATATTGCTTGTTGGTCGAGAAGCCCGTCAGGTCGGCCAGATCGAGCGACGCACGCGAGACCTGGAACCGCTGGACGCCGAGCGCCGTTAGCTGCGCGCGCGCCTGATCCGTCAGGAACGGGCTTGCGCTCGTGAACGTCAGCGCGCCGCTGAGACCGCCGAACAGGCTGCTGTTGAAGGTCGGCTGCTGAACCAGTTCGTCACCGCGCGACTGGAAATAGGTTGCCTCGATGAAGACCTTGAACGCATCGGAAAAGTCGTAACCGGCAAAGCCATTAAACACGTTGCGCCGCAGATCGCTGGTGATCTGCGAATAATCGTTGAAGCGGAACCCGTCGCCGCCGCTGCCCTGCTGGACGCTCACGAACCGGATACCCCGGTTGAAGGGCACGAGATTGCCGCTGCGGTCGAACTGATAATTCTGCACTGCCGCCGCGACTGAGCCGGTCCCGTTCGCGTTGGCGAAGGCCGACGTGATCAGACCTCCACCGGTCAGCAACGGCAACGTCCGGTCGCGTACCAGGATCGATCCGGGAAATCCGTCAGTTCCGGAATCATTGAAACCGATTCCTGTATTCACCCGGCCGTCATTTGCGGTGGTCGTACCAGCAGGGCGGCCGAGCTGTGCGGACTGCGCTGTCGAGGGATTGTCGGCCGATCCGATATTGTCGCGAAGGAAACCACGCGAATTGTACAGCAAGCCCTTTTGATAGTCGCGCGTATAGGCCAGCGTGATGTTACCGCGGCCATCGTCAAAGTCGAAGCCGCCCGCCAGCGCTAGGTTGTAACGGAATGCGTCCCCTTCTTCGGTGATACCACTCAATGCGGTGTAGCGAACGCCCTTTAGGCGGGTGTCGAGAATAAAATTGACCGTTGAGGCAATCGCGTCTGAACCATAGGTGGTCGCCCCGACCGTCGAGATCTGTTCGATACGGTCGAGCAACAGCGTCGGAATGACGTTGACGTCGACCTGCGTCCCTGCGCCGCCCTGGTTGAAGATCGTCGTCACGTTGGACGATACCGAGCGGCGGCCGTTGATCAGCGTCAGCGTCCGGTTCGAACCCAGCCCAAGTCCGTTGATGAAATTGACGCCTTGGCCAAACGAACCCTGCGCGCCTGCGGGGGTGATGCTGCCGCGAATGCCCGGCGTCTCGTTCAGCGCATCGGCAGCATTGGTCAGGCCGCGATTGGACAGATACTGATTGTTGATCACCGTGATCGGCACGGTGCCTTCGACGTTCGGAAGCCGGATACGCGATCCGGTGACGGTGATCTCTTCGGGGGCGGACTCGCGCCGCGTTGCGCCATCGGCGCCCACCGCCGGCTCGCCCGCGACCGGCGCGCACAGCGACCCATCGGCGAGACGCTCCTGGCCGGGCGTGCATTCAGGGGTGGTCGAGGTTTGTGAATAGGCGGTGCCGGAAAATCCCGCGGCCAAGACGGCAAGCGCGGATACGCGAACGAGCAGATTGCATCGCATTAGTTATATCCCCCTGTGAACACGTGATTTTCTAGGGAGACATCGGACGAAGATCGACCGTTACATGACGAAATTGTCATTTGGCGCCGCACGCGTTGTAAGAATGCAACATATTTGTCACAATATGTCGCTTTATGATCTATGTTTGTTGTTAAAAACCTCCGCAAAGCCGCTTGGGTGTATTTTGGTTTAAACCCTGTGGTTTGCGATCGCACGGCGGAAGCTGTGAGCCTCGTTGACAACGACACGGCCGCTATCGCCTCGCTGCGGTGATAACGCCACCTCGCCTCTTCGAGTTCACAACATGGAATATGGAAGGGGATGTGTCGAATTGTTGCGTGAACGCTACAGTTTTGTGAAAACTCGGACTTCCGTTCATGCTGCAGCAATAAACCAATTGCGCGGCCAATCGCATGGCGTCACCCTCTCGCCATCGAATAGGGCATAAATGCCAACGCAAAGGGGTTTTATGAAATTTTCTCGCTTTCTGGGCGCGACGGCGATCGTCGGCGCGCTTGCGGCACTGCCCGGCACTGCGCTGGCACAAACCGCACCGGATCAGGTCGCACCTGTTGCGGAAGCACCCCAGCGCGAAGCGTCACAGCCTGCGAACGACGAAATCCTCGTCACCGGGTCGCGCATCGCCAGCCCGAACGGCGAATCCGCGGTTCCCGTGAGCACGATCAGTGCGGTCGAACTGACGACGACCGCCAAGACGTCGATCGGCGACGTCCTGAACGATCTGCCGCAGCTCCAGAGCACCTATAGCCAGGCGAACTCGACCCGCTTCCTCGGCACGGCCGGCCTCAACCTGCTCGATCTGCGCGGCCTTGGAACGCAGCGCACGCTCGTGCTCGTCAACGGTCGCCGGCATGTCGGGTCCGACATCCTCAACAACGCCGTATCGGTCGACACCAACACGATCCCGACTGACCTGATCCAGTCCGTCGATCTTGTGACGGGCGGCAATTCGGGCGTCTACGGATCGGACGCGCTGGCCGGCGTCGTCAACTTCATCCTGAAGGACAATTACGAGGGTCTGCAGGTCCGCGGCCAGGGTGCGATCAGCGAGCGTGGCGATGCCGGGTCCTATTTCGGCAGCGTCCTGGCGGGCAAGAATTTCGCCGACGGTCGCGGCAACCTCGCGGTCAATCTGGAATATTCGCGGCAGAATGCGCTCTACGCGTCGCAGCGCGACTATCTGCGCCAGGCCAACGGCTTCATCGCCACCGATTCGGACGCCGCTGGTGTCGCTAACGGTCAGACGAGCCTGAACTCTGACGGCATTCCGGATTCGGTGTTCTTCCGCGATATCCGGTCGGCAACGATCTCGGCCGGCGGCCTGGTCGCCTTTGCAAGCCCGACCGGCGCTTGCGGGCGCGACAACACGCCGACGGCGACGTTCAACAATGCCGGACGCCCCTTCTCGTGCAACTTCCTGTTCCAGTCGTCCGGCGCCCTCGCGCAGGAGACGGGGTCGCGCGTCGGTCTTGCCGCGACGGCCGGCACGGGCAGCGCGACCAACCCCTTCCGCGCCAGCGCGGTTCCGGCGGGATCCTATATTGGTGGCAATGGCGACACGCGCCGTGAAGGGCAGCTGATTCAGATCCTGCCAGAACTTAACCGGTACTCGGCCAATCTCATCGGCCATTTCGAGGTATCGGACGCCTTCGTCCCGTTCATCGAGGCCAAGTATTCGCGCACCGATTCGGTCGGACAGGGGAGCTCGGGACCGGCCTTCTTCACCGGCCAAACGCTGGACCTTCTCTACGAGCGGCCGCGACTTGATAACCCCTATCTTTCGGCCGATGCGCGCAACACCATCGCTGCGCAGATCCTCGCAAGCGGTATCAATCCGACCACCAACGCACCGCTCACGGCCGCGAACATCACCGCGATCAACAACGGGTCCTTCCGCTTCATCCTGCGCAAGAACCTCACCGATCTGGGCGTCCGCACCGAAGCCGCGCGGCGCGAAACCTACCGTCTTGTCGGCGGTGTCCGGGGCACGTTCAACGACGACTGGCACTATGAGCTTGCGGGGAACTATGGCGAGTTCCGCGAAAAGACGAAGGTCATGGGCAATCTGAACCAGCAGCGCATGGTGCTTGCCCTCGACGCCGTCACCAATCCGGCAAACGGCCAGATCATCTGCGGATCGCAGCTGCCGGGTACGGGTCAGGCGCGCGCCGATGCGTCCTTCGGCGGCGACATCGCCGGAAACGCAGCCGTCCAGGCGGCGGATATCGCCGCCTGCCAGCCGCTCAATCCGTTCGGCACCGGGAATATCTCGCAGGCGGCCAAGAACTACGTCCTTCAGGACACGGTCTCGAGTGGCAAGATCACGCAGCTTGACATCAACGGCTTCGTCTCCGGCGATCTGAGCCAGCTGTTCAGCCTGCCCGGCGGCGACATCGGCTTCTCGGTCGGCGGCGAATACCGGCGCGAGACGGCCTTCTACGAGCAGGATCCCTTGGTCTCGTCAGGCTATACCTTTTACAACGCGATCGGAAAGTTCGACCCGACCTCGTTCGAGGTCAAGGAAGCGTATGGCGAAATCCGCATACCGCTGTTGAAGGACATCACGCTCATCCGCGAGCTGACACTGAGCGGTTCGGGCCGCGTGTCGGATTACAAGGGCTCGGCGGGCACGGTTTACGCATATAGCGGCAACGCGACCTATACGCCGATCGATGGGATCCGTTTCCGCGGAAACTATTCTCGCTCGGTCCGTGCGCCCAACCTGTCCGATCTCTACTCGCCGCAATCGCAGAACTTCGCCACCGTCACAGATCCGTGCTCGGCGCGAAACGTCGCGGGGGGCACGCAGTTCCGGGCCGGCAATTGCGCCGCGGCGGGCATTCCGACCACCTACGACTATGTCTACGCACAGACGCTGGAGATTGTCAGCGGCGGCAATCCGCAACTCGACGTCGAAAAGTCGGATTCCTACACCTATGGCGTGCTGCTCCAGCCCAGGTTTATCCCGGGCCTGACGCTGTCGGTCGATTACTACAACATCAAGGTCAACAATGTGATCACCGCGCCATCGGCGCAGGGCATCATCAACAGCTGCTACGATTCGCCAACGACCGGCAACCAGTTCTGCTCGCTCTTCACTCGCGTTCCCGCGGGTCAGACCGGTGCTGTCGGTGAAGAGCAGTATCGCATCGTCGAGGGCAGCCTTCAGCAGACCTTGCTCAACTATGCAAAGCTGCAGGTTCGCGGTATCGACGTCGACCTGAACTACACGCACACCTTTGGCGATGTTCGCCTGAACAGCCACATCATCTACACGCACGTGCTGACCAACAGCTCGTTCACCGACCCGACGCAGCCGGGCTTTGCTGACACGACGGTCGGCGAAGTTGGAACGCCCAAGGATCAGGTCAACTGGAACCTTGGCGCTGATTTCGGCTCGGTCTTCGGCAACCTGCAGATGCGTTACATCACGAAGCAGTCGGTCGGGGCCGCCGAGAACCGTCAGTCGTTCCAAGGCCGCGTCCCGCAGAACCTCGACGATTTCGACATCCCCTACTACCCCGACGTGTTCTACATGGACGTGAAGTTCGGCGTGAACGTCACGCGCGAAACGAACTTCTACTTCGGCATCGACAACCTGACCGACCGCCTCCCGCCACTGGGCTCGACGGGCATCGGCGCCGGCACCGCGATCTTCGAGCCGCTGGGCCGCAAATTCTACGCCGGGTTCCAGGCGAAGTTCTGACCTGATCGCGATTTTCGCGACAAACGCTATCCCTTGGGGGGCGGTGATTTCCACCGCCCCTTTTTTTGTAACCCGCCGGTCCGCGGACACCTATGCGGTGCTTGCCGTGACCTAGTGCCGCGCCTTGCCCGCGCGGGGCGTCACGCAGATATACGCGGCGCGTCCCAAACGCGCTGGAACCTGGTGCCCATCGCGGTCAGCAGTTCATATTGCGACATTCCCGACACGACGGCCGCATCCGGCAAGGCTGGGTCAAAGGCGATCCAGTCCCCCTCGCTAGCAGTCGCCGAGGTCACGTCGATCGCGACGAGATCCATCGAGACCCGGCCGATCACTGCGAGCCGGTCCTGGCCATGCCATGCGGTGCCGCAATTGGAAAATCCCCGGAAATACCCGTCGGCATATCCAAGATTGACAACCGCGACATCGGTGTCGGCCTTCGCGGTCCATGTCGCATTATACCCGACCGCGTCGCCTGCGCGCACCCGCCGGACCTGCAGGATCTCCGCCTCGGGATAAACCACCGGCGTGATCACTTCGCCCAGTTCCCCTCGCGGCACCCCGCCATACACCGCCAATCCCGGCCGTGTCAGATCAAACGCATAATCGTGCCCCAGCGCGATCCCTGCGGAATTGGCGAGACTCATCCGCCGCGCGCCCGTCATGCCCTGCAACGCCGCGAACCGATCGCGCTGCAGCGCGTTCATCGCCGCGTCCTCATCGGCGCAGGCGAGATGGCTCATCAGCGTCTCGATCGTCAGTCCGTCGAGCAGTCCGTCGGCGATATCCTGCGCGGACACGCCGAGGCGGTTCATCCCCGTGTCGACCATGACGTCGCACGCGCCCCCGCCCCCGGCCTTCCAGCGCGAGACCTGTGCGGGCGTGTTCAGCACCGGACGCCCGACCCCGGCGCGGGCAGCCGCCATGTCTTCGTCACGGACGCCGTGCAGGACGGACACCGCGAGGCCGAGCGGTGCCAGCTCGACCGCCTCGCGCCAGTTGGAGACGAAGAAGTCGCGACACCCCGCCCCCGCGAGACGCTGCGCGACCTCGACCGCGCCCAGACCATAGCCGTTCGCCTTGACCGCCGCCCCACACGCGGCGCGGCCACTCATGCGGTCGAGCGTCTGCCAGTTGCGGACAAGAGCGTCGCCGTCGAGGCGCAGGCGGAGCGGGGCGGGAATATCGATCACCCGCGCGGGATAGAGCGCTCGCGCGGCATCGTCGATGACCTTCCCGTCTCCCCGCCCTCGCCCGGCCCCGATCCGTCCGTTACCGCATGGCGTAGCGCAGCCCGATCCAGAGCGTGCGCGGCGTTGCACGCTCGACAATCGTACCGCTGCTGATCCCCGCCTCGACCGTTTCATCGAACAGGTTTTCCGCGCGCGCCTCGACGACCAGCGCGCGGGTAATCGGATAGGCCGCATAGGCGTCGAGCGTGGTCGCGGGATCGAGGCTGCGGCTGTTCTGATCGTCGTCGAACTGGCGCGCGACATGGCGCACCGTCAGCGATGCGGCGGCGGCATCGCGTCGCCAGTCGATCGTCGCCGATACCTGGTCGCGCGGCGTCTGGGCCGGACGCAGCCCGTCGAGCGCGATCGCGGCGGCCGAGGCGTCCACGGTCGAATTGACGTGCGACCACGAGGCCTGGACGCCGACCGGGCCGGGGCGATACGCGGCATCGATCTCGAACCCATGCGCGCGGATCGCGTCGAGGTTGCGGCGGACGCGCGACGCGCTGGTGGCGGTCGACGACAGCGTGACGTTGGCGATCGCGTCCTTCAGCCTGTTGTAGAAATAGGTCGCGGCGATGCTGCCCCCCGGCGCGGGCGCCAGCGTGACCCCACCCTCGACCCCGGTCAGCCGCTCTGGCGACAGCAGCGCATTGGCCGCGGTCGTGTCGTTGCCGACGCGGAACGGGCGATAGAGTTCGTTGAGCGTCGGCAGCCGCCAACCGCGATAGCCCGCGACGCGGAACGTAACCGCGTCGACGGGACGATAGGCGATCCCCGCGCGGCCCGTCGTTTCGGTGCCCTCCCGATCGGCATAGCGCAGGTCGGTGACCGGCAGCCCCCCGGCAAGCGGTCGTTCCGACAGATACCCCTGGTCGATCGTCCAGCGGTCGATCCGCCCGCCAAGGCTGAACGTCACATCGCCCGCGACGAGGCTGCCGTCCGCGAACAGCCCCGACGTGGTCGAGCTGCCGCCCGCCTCGCGTCGCCGGGTCGGATTGCCGCCGGCAAAAAAGAACAGCTCCTGCGTCTTGCCGCTCACGTCGCGAATGTCCGCACCAAGCCGCAGCGTGATCGCCTCACCAAGCGGCGGCAGGAGTTCGAACCGCGCACCGAGCCCCGTCGCGGGCGTATTATACTGGTCGAGCGACTGGGTGGTCGTGCTGCGTGCCGCGTTGATGCTGCCGAAGCTCGAGGCAAAGGCGCGGGTCTGAAGATAACCGAGCAGCGAATAGCCCCAGCGTCCTCGCCCGACCAGTCGCAGGCTGGCATCCGCGCCCTCGCTGCGATTGGCGGTGAAATCGCTGCCGCGGTCGCGCGTGTCGGTGAAGGCGCTCGCGTTCAGCTGCAGCTCGGTGGTCGCGTCGACGGCGATCACCGTGCGCACGGCGCCCGACGCCTGTTCATACGGCGCCGGGCGATCGACCGCGCCGCGCGACCCCGCGACCGTCGGCGTGAAGCCGTCGCCGCGCGCATAGGCCCCCGATACGACTGCGAAACCGCTGTCGCGGACCAGCGCCGCGGAGGCCTGCGCGTCGACCGAATCGCGGCTGCCATAGGCGATGCCCGCCTGGAACGGGGTCAGCTGGTCGGGCCTGGCGCTTTCGAGCTCGACGGTGCCCGCCAGCGCGCCCGGCCCCTGATAGCCGCTGCCGCCACCACGCGTGACGCGGATCCGGCCCAGCCGGCCCGTCGCATAGGCGGGAAACGCGACCCAGCCGCCGAACGGGTCGGCCTGCGGGACGCCGTCGAACAGCAGCAGCGCGCGGCTTGACGCATTGCCGCCGATGCCGCGCAGCGAAATGCCCTGGCTGGTCGGATTGGCGCTGCGCGAATCCGAGCGGCGGAACTGCTGCAGGCCCGCGACATCGGCGAGCACGGTTTCCAGCCGATTGCTGGCGCTCGACTGGATACGGTCGCGCTCGATCGTGACGATGTCATAGACCCGGTCGCCGGGTGCATCCGCCAGGCCGCGCCCGGTGACGACGATCACCGGCGGCGTCTCAATGACGGGCGATGGGGCGACGTTCTGCGCGATGCCCGGCGTCGGGAGCGCGAGCGGAAGGAGAAGGGCGGCGGACAGGCAACGCGATCGCGCGATAATGGTCATCGCGGGCTCATGCCAGCATTGCACCGCCGGCGAAAAGCCTCTTTCGCCAAAGACCTGACACCAAGGCAAAGGCGGGGGCACGCATGCACTGCCCCGCCCCCGCCGGGCTGCGTCAGACCAGTTCGACCGCGACCGCCGTCGCCTCGCCGCCACCGATGCACAACGCCGCCACGCCCTTGCGCAGACCCCGCGCCTTGAGTGCGGCGACCAGCGTGGCGATGATCCGCGCGCCGCTTGCACCGATCGGATGGCCGAGCGCGGTGGCGCCGCCATTGACGTTCAACCGGTCGCGCGGGATTGCGAGGTCGCGCATCGCGATCATCGCCACCGTCGCGAACGCCTCGTTCACCTCGAACAGATCGACGTCCCCGACCGACCAGCCCGCGCGGTCGAGCACCTTGCGGATCGCCGAGACGGGTGCGGTCGTGAACTGCGCGGGGGCGTGCGCATGCGCGGCGGTCGCGACGATCCGCGCCTCCTGCGCCAGCCCCAGCCGCGCGGCGACGCTCGCACGCGTCAGGACCAGTGCCGCAGCACCGTCCGAGATGGACGCCGAGGTCGCCGCGGTGATCGTCCCGTCCTTGGCAAAGGCGGGGCGCAGGCCCGGGATCTTCTCGGGCTTTGCCTTGCCCGGTTGCTCGTCCTCGACGACCGCGACGTCACCGCCGCGCGTCTTGACCGTCACCGGCACGACCTCGTCGCGGAAATGCCCCCCGGTGACCGCTGCGCTCGCCCGCGCCAGGCTTTCAAGCGCGAACGCGTCCTGGTCCGCCCGTGTGAACTGATAGGCGCCGGCCGTGTCCTCGGCGAAGGCGCCCATCGGCTTGCCCTTCTCATAGGCATCCTCGAGACCGTCCAGCATCATCGAATCAGATACGACGTCATGGCCGATCCGCGCGCCGCCGCGATGCTTGGCGAGCAGGAAGGGCGCATTCGTCATGCTTTCCATTCCGCCCGCAACGACCACGTCGACGGTCCCGGCGGCAAGCGCCTCGAACCCCATGATCGCGGCCTGCATTCCGGATCCGCACATCTTGTTGATCGTCGTGGCCTCGACCGAATTGGGCAGCCCCGCGCCGAGCGCCGCCTGGCGTGCAGGCGCCTGGCCCAGCCCGGCAGGCAGGACGCAGCCCATATAGATACGGTCGATCACCGCCGGGTCGACCCGTGCGCGCTCGACCGCCGCCTTGACCGCGGTCGCGCCGAGTTCGGTCGCGGTAACCCCTGACAGGGCCCCCTGGAATCCACCCATCGGGGTGCGGGCATAGCTGGCGATGATGATCGGATCGTCGGTCATGGTGATCGTTCCTGTAAACGGCATGCGGCGTGCGCCAGTGGACCGGGGCCGGCGTCGCCGCGCACGGGCGCGGACCATACCGGATCATCCAAAGTCGCTGCAACCGACGCTCTGAGCGCCCTGCCATACCCGCGGTAAATGGTGTGTCAACACCACCGCGCCGCCGTGGCGCGCTGCCCCGAATTGCCGCACGCAGGACGTCGCACCCCCGGCCCGACGCGGTACCGGCGCAACGAACCGCCAGACGCGCGCGTTCAAAGGGCATGGTCAATCGACCGTGCCCAGACTTGGAAGCGTCACCGGCCAGCATAAGCCGGGACCCGAAAGGAGACGAACATGACCCATATGTTGCTCGCCGGCCTCGCGCTCGCGACCGCCGCCGCCATGGCCGCACCGACCATCGAACACACGACGCGAGTCGATCATCACAGCGGCCCCGTGGAGGTCCGTTATCGCGGCGCGGTCGTCATCGAACACCGCCAGATCGGCGCGGTCGCACCCGCGGGGCAATCCTCGACGCTGCGTTGTGCCTGGACCGCCAACATGATCGTCGACCGGCACGCCAAGGCGTCTTCTGGCACGTTGATGACGCGCAACTTCGCGCGCGATGGCGTCGCGGCGGGCCACCAGCCGGGATGGTGCAGCAGCAGCCGCGCCGCGATCGCGCGCGAGGTCGCCGCGAAGACGCGCGACCTGCATCAGGACGTGACCGCGATGGCACAGGAAGACCATGACGTACTCCGCGCCGAACTCGATCAGATCCACGGAGCGTTGGCCGCAGGATGACGCGCCCCTTCACGCATACACTCGCGCTGACCCTGTGCAGCACGGCAGCCTTTCTCCCAACGTCCGTGCGGGCACAGGTCGCGCCCTCCGGCGGGATCGAGGTCGCCACCGACGAGGCACGCCGCGGGCTCAGTTGGAGCGAGGGCCGCGCGGTACTGTCCGCGGATGCGGCGGCCTCGCTCGGCAGGATCGACGCGACAGCGCGCGTGACGACGCTCCGCAACGCCGACCGCCACGCGGGCGCCGACGCGGTCGTCGACGTCATGCTGGCAACCGGGTGGGATCTGGGCGCAGTCACGCTCCGGACGTCCGCGACCGGGCATCTGTTCGCCGGCGCGCGCACCGGGATGGACTATGCCGAGATCGGCGCGTCCGCGCGGTACAGCTATGGTCCGGCCCGTCTGGTCGGCGGGATCGAATTCGCCCCGTCGCAGGATGCGCTGGGGGGCAGCAACGTCTATCTTTATGCGAATGCCGATGCCGGGATCCCCGGGACGCCCTACACGCTGCTGGCAGGTATCGGGCACTCCTCGGGCACCACGACGGATCCGCTGCGCATACAGCGGCTGCGTCCCGGTGGCAGCTATACCGATTGGCGGTTTGGCGTCGAACGCCAGCAGGGGCCGCTGACGCTCGGGGTCGATTATATCGGCACCGACATCGCACGCGCCGATGCGACCGGCCCGTTTGCGGATGCGCGACACAGCGGCGACCGGATCGTCGCCCGCGCGCGGCTGGGCTTCTGATCCCGCGGGAGCGCACTGATCCGCGCTCCCGAGTCCGGCCCCCTTGAAGGGCCGTGCTCACGAAGATTCAGAAATGACATGATGGGGTTTGGGAAGCCCGGAAGTCCCTGAGGACATCCTCTGCTTCGAATTATCCCTACCCGGCTTTCTGTCTGCAAAGACGAGAAAGACCGGGTAGGGTCAATTCCATGGTGGGCGTGGCAAGGATTGAACTTGCGACCCCTGCGATGTCAACACAGTGCTCTACCACTGAGCTACACGCCCGCCGGAGCGCTCCACTAGCCGCGCTTATCGCGGGGCGCAAGCGCTCAATTGAAGCTTGTTGCATTATCCATCTCGAACAGCCGATCGACCTCGGCCACCAGGTCGCGGAGATGGAAGGGTTTGGACAGCACGCGCGCCTGCGGCATCGTCTTGCCCGCCTTCAGCGTGACCGCCGCAAAGCCGGTGATGAACATGACGCGAAGATTCTTGCAGAGCTCGCCGGCACGCTGTGCCAGCTCGATGCCGTCCATCTCGGGCATCACGATATCGGTCAGCAGCAGGTCGAACGTCTCGGTCTCGAGCAGCGGAATCGCCGCGGTGCCACGGTCGACCGCGGTCACTGCATACCCCGATCGCTGCAAGGCGCGGGTAAGATATTCGCGCATGACCTGATCATCCTCGGCCAGCAGGATTCGCAACATCGATATATTCCCGTGATTTAGCGGTCCGTTACTCCATAAGCAGTTAAGATTTCCAGATCGTTTGCCCGTTCATGCAATGCGCCCTACGCTTTTCCGCATGCAGTCTCCTTCGTTCACGCGCTTCGGCGACCTGCCGCCTGCCAGCCCGGTGGTGATGTCGGTACCGCATGCCGGGCGCGACTATCCGCCCGCCTTGCGCGAGGCGTTACGCGTCCCGTTCGACACCGTCGTGGCGCTCGAGGACCGTCATATCGACATCGTTGCCACCCGGGCACGGACGGTCGAGACGATGATCGTGCAGACCCGGGCGCGCGCCTGGATCGACCTGAACCGCAGCGAGGCCGAACGTGATCCGCGCGTGGACGAGGGGGCGAACCCGATGGCGCAGCCTCAACCCTCCGCCAAGCTGCGAAGCGGCCTCGGCCTGGTCCCGCGTCGGGCGGCCGCCGCGCCAGACCTCTGGCGGCGCCGGTTTACCGACGCGGACATCTCCAGCCGGATCGCCAACGACCACCGCCCCTATCATGACGCGGTGCACGACGCGTTGGCCGCAGCGCAGGCGCGGTTCGGGATCGCGATCCTCCTCGACGTCCATTCGATGCCGCCGCTGTCGGCGGCGGGCGTACCGGGCGGCAGCCCGCCCCGGATCGTCCTGGGGGACCGTTTCGGCCGCAGCGCCGATCCTCGCTTTCTCACCCGGCTCGAGACCGAGATCGCGGACACCGGCCTGCCCTGCGCCCGCAACGCGCCCTATGCCGGAGGGCATATCCTCGAACGGCACGCACGTCCCGCTGCGGGGATCCACGCGATCCAGCTCGAATTTGATCGATCGCTCTATCTGGATCGCCAGTTTGACGGGCTGGGCACCGGCGTGGATGCGACGGTGCGGCTGCTCAAGGCCCTTCTCACGACCTTGACGAACGAGGCGCGGGCCATGGGCGCATCGGCCACCACCCGGGCCGCAGCGGCCGAATAAGGGCCAGCGTTAACGACACCAATTCCCCGCAGCAGGACCCCAGCCTGGCACATAAAAAAACCACCCCGTGCACGAAGCACGAGGTGGCCAAGGTTCAGGGAGGAGGCACGCTGGAAGCGTGCCGTACGACGCCGCGAAAGGGGGGGACACGGTGCCGTACAGGTCTAAAATGGGCGAGCGGGATTTTGGTTCAACCCCGACGCGAAAAATTCTGCGCCGCAACGATCGCAGCCCGGGATTCCCGCGCGAGCGAGCCGTATCCGCTGCGCCGACCGACCGCACTGCGATCGGTCGGCGCGGGCGGATCAGCCGCCGAGCTGCGGCAGCGGCGTCTTGCCGAGCTGAACCTGGCGCGCGAAGATGTCGCGCATCAGCGCGAGCGAGAACAGGTGGGCGTACAGCAGCGGCAGCATGCCCGATTTGCTGATCTTGCGCAGCGCATCGCCGCGCAGGTCGATCAGCTTTTCCTCGTTGACCATCTGGAATCCGCGATAGACGAAGGGCTGCTCGGCACCGTCGGGCTGGATCGAGACTTCGCCGTCCATCAGCAAGCCGAGTTCGCGCAGCTCCTTCATGAAGTTCTGCGTGCGCGCGCCGGCCTGTTCGAACGATTCGTTGAACGCCAGGATCGACTTGGTAACCTCGGTCGGCGCGCCATCCGCGAACAGCGCGTCGCCCTCGTCGAACGCACCGAGCGCATCCGACGTCGGATCGAAGCAGAGCGACAGCTCCTGCGCATCGGGATGCAGCCGCGCGAGCATGTACGGATAGCGGCGGATATAGGCGGGAACGTAGAAGGTGTTCTCGGTCAGCTTGCCGTCGTCGCCGATGAAGACGTTGACGCCCTCGTTGAGGCCCATCAGCGCCAGCGGGATCGCATCGTCGCCGACCGAGAAGACGATCGGCATGTGACGCTGCACCAGCGGGAATTCGTCGACGGTGATCGGGATCGCATGCTGGCCGACGAGGAACGGCGCGCTCGCCTGCGGGCGGACCTTGTAATCGGCGTGCGTGTCGCTCGAAAGCGGCTCTAGGCCGTTGTAGAAGAGCGGAAGCTGCGGTGCGCTGGCCATCATGTATCTCCAGTGTTTCGTCAGAGGATCTGGGCGGCAGGACGCCGGCGATTGGCGCGAGGCTCTATGGCGTGACGCCTGCCCGTGCAAGCGTGACGAGCTTGCCGGGGTTCAGCAGCCCGTGCGGATCGAATGCGGTCTTCACCGCGCGCAGGATCGTCAGCCGTGCCGGCGACGACAACCGCTCCAGCTCGCCGATCTTCATCTGGCCGATCCCGTGCTCCGCGGAGATCGATCCTCCGGCCGCGACGACCAGATCGTCGACGAAGCGCGTCACGACCGGCGCATCCTCGGCATACCAGCGCGCGGGATCGGTGCCCTGCGGGGCGCGGACGTGAAAATGGACATTGCCGTCGCCCAGATGGCCGAACCCGCTGGCATGCGTACCGGGAAACCGCGCCTCGCAGGCCCGAGCGGCATCGATCATGAAGCGCGGCATCGTCTCGACCGGGACCGAGATGTCATGCTGGGTGGCGGGGCCGAGCGCACGTTCGGCCGCGGACAGGGAATCACGGATCCGCCAGAATGCCGCGGCCTGCGCCTCGCTGGCGGCGATCACGGCATCCTCAGCCTGCCCTGCCTCCAGCGCGGCGCCCAGCAGCCGTTCGAGCAGCGCCGCGGGGGTTTCGCCGTCCATGGACGGTGCGGTTGCCTCGATCAGGACATGCCAGGCATGGTCGCCGTCGAGCGGCGCACGCGTTCCGGGGAGATGCGCGACCGCTGCCGCTAGCGTTTCACGCGGCAGGATCTCGAAGCTTTCGACACGGTCGGTCGCCGCCTGCAAGCGGCGGAGCAGCCGGAGCGCGCTGTCGGGTCCGGAGACCCCGACCCAGGCGACCGCGCGTGCGGCCACGGCTGGCACCAGCCGCAATGTGGCTGCGGTGACGATCGCCAGCGTTCCCTCGGATCCGACGAGCAGCTGATCGATGTCGTAGCCGCGATTGTCCTTCTTCAGCGCAGACAGGCCGTCATGGACGCTGCCGTCGAGCAGCACCGCCTCGACCCCTGCGACCAGCCCGCGCATCGTCCCGAACCGCAGCACCTGCGTGCCGCCGGCATTGGTCGAGACCAGGCCGCCGATCGTCGCGCTGCCGCGTGCGCCGAGCGTCAGCGGGAAGCGCTGGCCGGCCGCCTGTGCGGCGTCGTCGAGATCGGCGAGAATAGCGCCTGCCTCCACCACCGCGAGGCCTGCCTCGGCATCGATCGACCGGATGCGGTTGAGACGGCGCAGGGACAGCAGGGCGGCACGGCCATCGGCGGGCGGCGTCGCCCCGCCGACCATCGACGTGTTGCCGCCCTGCGGTACCAGCGGGACGCGGAACGCCAGCGCGGCCTGGGCGATCGCCGATACCTCGGCAACCGACGACGGAGCGAGCATCAGCGGGGCTGCACCATGGAACCGGCCGCGCCAGTCGTTCAGCCAGGGGGCGATATCGGCGGCATCGGTGACGATGGACTTGCGCTCGAGCTGCGGGGCAAGCGCATCGAGCATCTGTGTCTGTTCGGGCGTCATGACTGCGCCGCTAAGCGCAATTCACCTCCCGTTCAACGATCGCGGTTAACGCTGCTTAGCGACATCATGATTCACCCTGCGCTTCCCGCCTCCCTCCTCGCCCTCACCGCCCCCCTCGCGGCCGTGGCGAACCCCGCCGCGCCGACGCGCGCGCGCGTCGAGATCACGCAGGTCTCGATCCACGAGCGGATCATCATCCGCGTCCCCCGCATGTTCAGGCGATCGGCCCAACCCGTCGGTAGCGCGCCCTTGTCGAAGCCGCGCGAGTGGAAAGAGCGCAAGGGACCCAAATGCGTCGCCGTCGCGGAGATAGCGGGCGCCTTTCTCGGCCAGCCGGGCTCGGTCGATCTCGTCATGCAGGACGGCACGCGGTTGCGCGCGAAGCTTGATGGCGACTGCAAACCGCTCGACTATTATCCGGGATTCTACCTGCGACCGAGCGGTGACGGTCTGATATGTCGCGACCGCGACGCGATTCGCATGCGGTCCGGCGCGCGCTGCGAAATCGATGACTTCAAGACGCTGAAGCTCAAGCAATAGACAAGACGGCAGGGGTGATGTGCGACTTTCGTCGTGTCGCCACCCGCTTTCCTTGACATTTTGTTGGAAATCCGCGAGCGGCGGGGCGCTTGAGGGAATAATGCGCGCCCTCCTTTTCCCGGACATATAAATGAGCTTTGCCGATCTCGGCCTTTCCGAAGAACTCCTGAAGGCGGTCACTGACGCCGGCTATACCGAGCCGACGCCGATCCAGGCCGGCGCGATCCCTTCGGTTCTGATGATGCGCGACATCATCGGCATCGCCCAGACGGGCACCGGCAAGACCGCGTCGTTCGTGCTGCCGATGATCGACATTCTTGCCCATGGCCGAAGCCGCGCCAGGATGCCGCGCTCGCTGATCCTTGAGCCGACCCGCGAACTGGCCGCGCAAGTTGCCGAAAACTTCGAGAAATACGGCGTCAATTCGCATCTCTCGATGGCGCTGCTCATCGGCGGCGTGTCGATGGGCGACCAGCTCGCCGCGCTCGAAAAGGGCGTCGACGTCCTGATCGCGACGCCGGGCCGGCTGATGGACCTGTTCGGCCGCGGCAAGATCATGCTCAACGGCTGTTCGCTGCTGGTCATCGACGAGGCGGACCGGATGCTCGACATGGGGTTCATCCCCGACATCGAGGAAATCTGCACCAAGCTGCCCAAGTCGCGCCAGACGCTGCTATTCTCGGCAACGATGCCGCCGCCGATCAAGAAGTTGGCGGACAAGTTTCTCTCGAACCCCAAGACGATCGAGGTCTCGCGCCCTGCATCGACCAACCTCAACATCAAGCAGTATCTGGTCCCGGTCGCCAGCCAGACCGCGAAACGCGAGACACTGCGCCGGATCCTGGCGCAGGACGAGGTCACCAACGCGATCATCTTCTGCAATCGCAAGACGACCGTGCGCGACCTCAACAAGGTGTTGAAGCAGGCGGGTTACAAATCAGGCGAAATCCATGGCGACATGGAGCAGCCCCAGCGCCTCGCCGAACTGGACCTGTTCAAGAACGGTGCGGTGACGATCCTCGTCGCCTCGGACGTCGCTGCGCGTGGTCTGGACATCAAGGGCGTGTCGACCGTCTTCAACTATGACGCGCCTTGGCATCCCGACGATTATGTCCACCGGATCGGCCGCACGGGCCGTGCGGGCGCGACGGGCACCGCTTATACCTTCGTCGCACCCGACGATTCCGAGAATATCCAGAATATCGAAAAGCTGACGGGCCAGACGATCGAGCGGCTCAAGCTGTCCGAGCCGAGAGCGCTGGCTCCGGCGGCTACCGCGCCGTCCGATAGCAATGAAGAGCTGCCACCGCGGCGCGAGCGGTCGCGGACGCGGCGGGTGCCGCGTGCCGATGTCGTTGCCCATGCCGTCGAGGACGAAGTGATGGCAG
This sequence comes from Sphingomonas sp. FUKUSWIS1, assembly GCF_000733135.1. Lineage (NCBI taxonomy): Bacteria > Pseudomonadati > Pseudomonadota > Alphaproteobacteria > Sphingomonadales > Sphingomonadaceae > Sphingomonas > Sphingomonas sp. FUKUSWIS1. Next base: position 23,313 of record NZ_JPJC01000095.1, on the reverse strand, counting down.
CTGCCGAAATCGCAGCGCCCATGGCCGCTGCCACGCCGAAACCATCGCGCTGGGCTCGGACGCCGATTGACGAACCGGTCCCAGCCGCACAGCCTGCGCTTCCACGTGTTGCTCCGGCAATGCCCATCGCGCCGGTCGCGGAACGTCCTGCCGCGGCCCCGGTGCCGACAGTGCCGCCAGCACCGTCGACCGCCATGCCCGAGCAGGCACGCGAGCCAAAGGTCGATCCCGTGCGGGCCACCCGCCGCAGTACCGTGCCCGACGCGCCGGTTGACGGGTGGAACGGCCCCTTCCCCAGCTTCCTGAATGCCGTGATTGGCGGATACGAGTGATGCCGAGAGCTTAGCTTCAGGCTTGCCCACTATAGGAGCGATAGCGACACAAGCGCGCTTGCCGTTTTGATCGTTGATCCACGGAGCGATCGCCTTGGGAGTGCGGAGGTACGTGGCCGAGTCGACGAATGCCCGCGCTATGGGGTCACAGGCGCTGCCGGGGGTTGCGTCTGGGCCACCTGATCGGGCATTCGACCTCATAGCGCAACCTCATGACGCCATCTTGGCCATAGCGTCATCATCCAGCGCTGCTGCCCGCCGATAGGCCGCGCGTCCGGTCAGGCGGGCGGCATAGGCCTCGAATGCTGCAAGCTTCGGCATCGTGCCGAACTGTAATCCCCATATGACCTGGGCACCCACATAGACATCGGCTGCCGTGAAGCGTTCGCCCGCGATATAGGGATGCGCCGCAACGGCATGCTCAAGTCCCGCGATCGCGGCCTCGAAACTTCCATAACCGACCATCCGCTGCTGCGTCTCGGTCGGGACCACGCCGAGCGATCGGTTGGTAATCGCGGCCTCCAGAGGCCCGGCCGCGTAAAATAGCCATCGATAATAGTCGGCCCGCTCGTCGGCCGTCGGCGCCAATTGCGCCTCGGGCACGGCGTCGGCCAGATAGGCGCAGATCGCGCCGCATTCGGTAACGACGTGGCCGTCATGGACGATAGCCGGCACCTTGCCCATCGGATTGACCGAAAGATACGGCGCCGCCTTCATCGTCGTCGCATAATCGAGCATTACCGTATCGTAAGCGACCCCGGTCTCCTCGAGCATCCAGCGAGCAATACGCCCCCGCGACATCGGATTCGAATACAGCGTCAACGTCATGGCCCGCCCCTCAAGAACATAGAGTGAACGATGGTCTCATGGCGATGCCGTCCCGTCAAGATGCGATCGCGGATCGCACCCAGCGGGTTGTGCCGTCGAACGAAGCGGCGATGTGTCCTACGCCAGCGCCGTGGCGAACAGCGCGAGCATACGGCCCCACGCACGGTCCGCCTGCACCGGATTATAGACCTTGCTGTCGGGCGGGCACCATCCGTGCATCGTTTCCGGATAGACCTCGATTTCCGCCGGACGCATTGCTGCCGCGAAGGCTGCCCGCAGCACATCCTTCTCGGTCGGCGCGCGCGCATCGTCGTTCGCCGCTATTGCGATCAGATAGCCGCCTTTTAATGCGGGGATCAGGCGGTGCGGGCTATCGGGTGTGTCGGTCACGAACCCACCGCCGTGAAACGTCGCCCCCGCACGAATGCGCCCCGAGACCGCAGCCGCAGTGCGGATCACCATCGGCCCACCCATGCAATAGCCGGTGGTCGCCAGACCACGCTTGTGATCCACCTGCGGTTGCGCATCCAGGAAGGCGGTGAAGGACTTGGCGTCACGGACCGTAGCCTCGGGCGTAAGCGCGTCACGAAAGGGTGCAATTCGCGCGCGGACGGCCGGCTGGTCGTAGGATTCACCGGGGCTAAGGAACGGTGCCTTGGTCGACCGATAGAATTGATTGACGACCAGGACGGCATAACCCGACTGCGCGAGCCGATCGGCCATCTGACGGAACGCCGGACGCAGGCCCATGATGTCTGGCCAGACAAGCACGCCCGGATAAGCCCCGGTGGCCGGCGCGACGAAATAGGCGTCAGCCTGACCATCGGGCGTCTTGATCGACACGTCGCGTCCGCTGATCGGCTTCGCATCGGCCGGCACGGGCAACAGCATCGCAAGACCTGCGGCCCCGGTCATCACGCCGAACTGGCGCCGCGACATGGCGGCGAGATAGTGTTCGTTATCGTCTGCGGTATGCTCGTCGCACATGGGGCCTCTCCTGCCGGCTTTGATCCGATGCTAGCTCACGTTGCGCGCCACCACCACACGCCATCGACACTGTCCCGAACGGCGCGACCCTCGACCTCGAGCCGACGCAGATGCGCGAGCGCTTCACCCGTCGCCATGCCGAGCAGATCGGGGCCGATTGCGCGCCGGAACAGCCGTCCGAAACACTCAACCGCACGACGCGGCTCGGCGAGAAAGGCAGCGAGTTCGTCGAGCCGTTCGCGGTGCTCACGATCCATCGCGCCAAGCCTGGTATGAAGACCAGTAAACGGATCGCCATGCCCCGGCAGGACCAGCAAATCTGCGGGCAATGTCTTGAGCCGGGCGATCGCGGCAAACCATTCGCCCAGCGGATCCGCATGCGGCTCGGTGATGCCCAAAGAGATATTCGGGCTGATACGGGGCAGAACCTGATCCCCGGCAATCAGGATGCCCGATGCTTCGTTGAGAAGGCATGCATGCTCTGGGCTGTGGCCCGACCCGATCACGACCTGCCAGTCATCGCGGCCTACCGTCAACACGTCACCGTCGGTGATCCGCGTGTAACCCAAGGGAAGCGGCGTGATGATCTTGCGGAATCCCGCCCACCCCTTCGCACTGGCATGCGCGATCTGCGTATTGTCCCAGCCCGCACCGCGCCAGAATGCCAGCATTTCGGCAGGAACGGCATCCCGGGCATCAGCGGCCAGCATTCGTGCGGTCAACCATTCGCCCCGGGTCATGACGAGGGCCGCGTCGTGCGCCTCGCACAGCCAACCAGCAAGGCCGATATGATCAGGATGAAAATGCGTGCCGATCACGCGGGTGATGCGGACGCCCGACTTCGGCCCTGCCAGGATTGCGGTCCACGCGTCGCGAGCTTCCGGCGTATTCATGCCCGTATCAACGAGCGCGTCGCCGTCGCCGTCGGCGAGCATCCAGCAGTTCACGTGGCGCAGCGGACCGGGAATTTTGAGGCGTACCCAGTCAACGCCGGGAGCGATGCGAAATACGTTACCGGGTTCGGGCTCGCGGTGGCCTAAGGGGTAGACCAGCCCCTTGTGTGTTAGCGGTTCATCCTGTGGAGCCGGCGGCGACGTCATGTGCCGCAGGTAGCAACCACCAGGCGCCAGAGATAGTCCCCGGGCCGACACGCGCATCAGCCATGCCGCATGCCCTCAACGCCCTGTGCCGCCGGCCATCCCCGCGCCGTCAGGACCGCAAACCTATCCGATAGCCCGTACCGCCCCCGCACCGCGCCACGCGGGGACCGGGAACGTTCAGCGCTTGAAGGGGTCGTCGAACAGCGGCTTGACCGGCAGGACACCGCCCTCTGCGACGAACTGCGCGTCCGCCGCTGCCTGCGTACGCTCGTTACGAAGCTGCTCGAGCAGCGCCTCACGATCACCTTCGAGACGCGTGTCGGTCGGTGCTTCCATACCTGCCGCCTTGGCGGCCTTGGCAACCGCGGCGTCGAGTTCGCGCTGCGACGTCAGGCCGAGCGTGACCGGATCCTTTGGCGTGATGTTGGCGATGTTCCAGTGGCTACGGTCACGGATCGCAGCGATCGTCGTGCGCGTCGTGCCGATCAGCAGCGAGATCGCGCCATCGGTGATCTCGGGATGATTACGGATAATCCAGGCAATGCCATCGGGCTTGTCCTGGCGCTTGGACACCGGCGTGTAACGCGGGCCCTTGGTCCGGCGGACCTGCTCGGGACCCTTGATCATCTTGAGCTGATAATCGGGATCGGCCGCGCCCTTGTCGATCTCGTCCTGCGTGACCTCATGCGCGCGGACGGGATCGCGCCCCGTCAGCTTGGTCGACGTGGTGTCGTCGGCGATCGCCTGGATCTCGAGAATGTGCAGACCGCAAAAGTCTGCGATCTGTTCGAAACTGAGCGCAGTATTGTCGACCATCCAGGCGGCGGTCGCATGGGGCATGAGCGGCTGGGCCACGGCGGAAACTCCGTAAAAATAGAAAGGGCCGCCCCTTTCGGAGCGGCCTGACATGACACACGACTTAGTGCGCCCATGACTAACAGGCAAGCGCGCGATCGTCGCGTCGCATCATGCCGCCATGCGCGGTCGATCGAGTGGACGGGCAAGCGGAACAAGGGCACGCAGAAACTGGCGCGCACTTGCGGGCCAGCTGTACCGGGCAGCATAGGCGGCGCAGGCGACAGGATCGCGGGTCAGTGCCGCCGCGATCGCTTCGTCGAGATCCTCATGCATCACGCCAACGCGCGGGTCGAGTACGTCGATCGGGCCTGCGACGGGATAGGCTGCAACGGGAGTCCCGCACGCGAGCGCCTCGATCATGACCAGCCCGAAGGTGTCGGTCCGGCTGGGAAAGACGAGGACGTCCGCGGTACGATAGGCCGCCGCCAGCCCTTGTCCGTCACGCTGGCCAAGAAACACGGCATCGGGGAAGCGACGTGCAAGCGTGGCGCGCCCGGGTCCGTCGCCGACGACGACCTTCGTTCCCCGATGCGCGGACGACAGGAAGGCCTCGACATTCTTCTCGACGGCGACGCGCCCGACATAGAGCAGGATCGGGCCGGGCAGCGCCGCCATCTCCGGATCGCGGGCGCCGTCCAGCCCGAATTGTGCAAAATCGACGCCTCGCCCCCATTCGCGAACCTGATGCAGCCCCTGTGCGGTAAGTGTTGCCGCGACGGACGGCGTGGAGACCAGGATCGACTCGGCGGGACGATGGAACCAGCGAATATAGCGCCATATCCAGGCGGGGTTCGCGCCCGTCCGTGCCGCGATGTAATCGGGAAACTGGGTATGATAGGCGGTCGTGAACGGCAGATCTCGGGCCAGGCACCAGGCTCGTGCAGCGAGGCAGACCGGACCTTCCGTCGCGAGGTGTATCGCATCGGCGCCAAAGCTTTCGAGCAATCGTCCGACCGCGCCCGACCGTGCAAAGGCCAGCCGAATCTCGGGATAGGTCGGACACGGCATCGAGGCGAACTGCGCGGGGGATATGATCAGCACTTGATGACCCACCGCTTCGAGTTCCCGTCGGACGGACTGCAGGGTGCGAACCACGCCGTTGACTTGCGGGCTCCAGGCATCGGTGACGATCGCGATACGCATCGGGGTCTCCTTGGGTAATCGCGGCATGAGCCGAATTGACGTGGGTCAGGCGGCCAGCGTGACGACGTTGTCGATTTCGCGTGCGGCGATCTCGTCTGCCCAGTGAAGCAGTTCCATTCGCCCGTCGAAATGCTCGACAAGTGCCGTGCAGCCTTCGACCCAGTCGCCGTCGTTATAATAGGCAACGCCGGCAATATCGCGCATTTCCGCGGTATGGATGTGTCCACACACGACGCCGTCGACCCCCCGCACGCCGGCCGCGTGCGCGACGACTTCTTCGAAATGCGATATGAAGGCGACCGCGTTCTTGACCTTGGCCTTGGCGTGTTTCGAGAGCGACCAATAGGGCATGCCGAGGCGTCGGCGCGCGCCATTCACCCACCGGTTGAGCCCCATGAGCAATGTGTACGCCGCATCCCCAATATGCGCGACCCAGCGATGCGCCAGCGTGATAGCGTCGAACTCGTCACCGTGCAGAACCAGCAGGCGGCGGCCGTCGGCGGTCTCGTGGATCGCCTTGCGCCGGATCGAGATCCCACCGAAGTCGAGCCCCGAATATTGCCGGAACACCTCGTCATGGTTGCCCGGAATATAGACGACCCGCGTACCGCGCTTCGCGCGCTTGAGCAGCCGCCACAGCACGTCGTTATGCGCCGCCGGCCAGTAGAATTTCTTCTTCAATCGCCAGCCATCGATCATGTCGCCGACCAGGAACATCGTCTCGCTGTCGACATGGTCGAGAAAGTCGTTGAGCATCGCCGCGTTGCAGCCACGCGTGCCGAGATGGACGTCGGAAATCCAGATCGTGCGATATTGCCGCCGGTCGACCACGCGTTCGGGCACAACGGGTCGCGAATGGATGAAGTCCGCGATGTCCGCCACATCGGCTATCGGCAACGCGTCGGTTGGAAACGTGACGATGTCCATCGGCCTGCCCCGCAAATCTGTTCGTTGCGGTCCTGTCTAGCGGCGCAATATGACATGGCAGTCGCAGTCCGGTGACTATTCTAAGTCATCGGACGACGCACAGCCTCCGTCACGAATACAGAGGCGGCTCGGGGACAGCCTGGTCAGGCATGTCCGCGTCACGTCATGGACAGCACGATCTTCCCGACGTGATCGCCCGCCTCCATCCGCGCATGCGCCGCCGGGGCGTCGGCAAAGGCAAAGACGCGATCGATCACTGGCTTGAGCTTGCCGGCCTCGACATGCGGCCAGACCGTCCGTGCCAGTTCATCGGCCACGAGCGACTTGAACGCGGTATCACGCGGGCGCAGCGTCGATCCCGTCAAGGTCAGACGACGGCGCATGATCTCGAACAGCGGCACTGTCGCATTCGCCCCACCCTGAACCGCGATCGATACGTGCCGCCCGTCTTCGGCCAGACATTGCAGATTACGCGCGACATAGTCGCCACCCACCATATCGAGTACGGCCGCAACACCCTTGCCGCCGGTGATCTGCTTGACCCGTTCGACGAAGTCCTCGGTCTTGTAGTCGATCGCGTGCGTCGCGCCGAGGCTGAGCGCGGCTTGGCATTTCGCCTTCGAGCCCGCGGTGACGATGATGTCGATCCCGAAGATGGCACACAAGCCGATCGCCATCGTGCCGATCCCGCTCGTGCCGCCATGGACGAGTACCGTATCGCCTTCGGTCGCATAGGCACGCTCGAACAGGTTGGTCCACACCGTGAACAACGTCTCGGGCATCGCCGCGGCTTCGACCATCGTCAGCGCTTCGGGCACGGAGAGGCACTGGCCGAACGGCGCAACCGCATATTCGGCATAGGCACCGCCCGTGATCAACGCACAGACCCGCTGCCCGATCTGTTCCTCGCCGACCCCGTCGCCGACCGCGACGATCGTCCCGGCAATCTCCATGCCCAAGATCGACGGGGCACCGGGCGGCGGCGGATATTTACCCTGCCGTTGCATCACCTCGGGACGATTGACGCCCGCCGCCGCAACCTTGACGAGGACCTCGCCGGCTCCGGGATGCGGCACGGCGCGCTCCACAAGGACGAGCACTTCAGGGCCTCCCGGGGCTTCGGGATCGATTGCCTTCATGACGTCAGGGACGATGTAACGCGGAGTCACGGTTTTTGCAGTCATGTGATCGAGACGCCCCATTGGATTCCCGTGCCTTATTGACATCACTCCGGTGCGGGTCAACGTTACAGGCGCAATGGATCCGGATGACGCCCCCTCTCGTCCCGACGATTTCCTCGATGCGCTCGTGCGTCAGGACATCGACTCGCTCTCGGTCGCCGAGCTCGATGCGCGGATCACCGTGCTGCAAGGCGAGATTGCGCGCTGCCAGTTGAAAAAAGATCGAGCGATCAGCCACCGCGCCAGCGCCGACGACCTATTTAGACGGTGATGTCCTCGACCTCGTCTCGGCGGTCCGCATTTGGACGGTGCAGGAACGCAGGCCGGCGGGGTCAAGTGCTTGATGCGATCGATTACCGTTCCGACATAGTGCCAAAGGGCCTGCGTCTGCGTGGCCCGACAGGAGTAATGTAAATGCCGTCATTTGCACCCGCCCTCGAGACCACCCTGCACAAGGCACTCGAGGCTGCATCGTCCCGACGCCACGAATATGCGACGCTCGAGCATCTCTTGCTGGCGTTGATCGACGACGAGCACGGATCGAAGGTCATGGGCGCCTGCAACGTCGATCTGGGCGAACTGAAAACCACGGTCGCGCATTATCTCGACACCGAGCTCGATGCGCTCAAGGTCGATGCCGCGACCGATCCTTCGCCGACGAGCGGCTTCCAGCGCGTCGTCCAGCGCGCCATCCTTCATGTCCAGTCTTCGGGCCGCGACGAAGTGACGGGTGCCAATGTGCTCGTTGCCTTGTTTAGCGAGCGGGAAAGCTATGCCGTCTATTTCCTGCAACAGCAGGACATGAGCCGCCTCGATGCGGTCAGCTTCATCAGCCACGGCGTCGGCAAGGGCGGACAGCAGCCGACCGAAGCTTCGACGCCCAAGGGTGCCGACGACGAGAAGCCGACCAAGGGACAGGAGAAGGGCAAGACGGAAAGCGCGCTCAAACAATTCACGGTCGACCTGAATGAGAAAGCCAAGAACGGGAAGGTCGATCCCCTGATTGGGCGCGGGCCGGAGGTGGATCGCACGATCCAGATCCTGTGCCGCCGGTCGAAGAACAACCCGCTTTATGTCGGCGATCCCGGCGTCGGAAAAACCGCGATTGCGGAAGGCCTCGCGCGCAAGATCGTCGAGGGCGAGGTCCCCGACGTGCTCAAGCCGGCGGTAATCTATTCGCTCGACATGGGCGCATTGCTGGCAGGCACCCGGTATCGTGGTGATTTCGAGGAACGCCTGAAGGCAGTCGTCAACGAGTTGGAGAAGATGCCGGACGCGGTGTTGTTCATCGACGAGATCCACACAGTCATCGGTGCAGGCGCGACGAGCGGCGGTGCGATGGATGCGTCAAATCTGCTCAAGCCGGCGCTCTCGGGCGGCACGATCCGCTGCATCGGCTCAACGACGTACAAGGAATTCCGCAATCATTTCGAGAAGGATCGCGCCCTACTGCGGCGCTTCCAGAAGATTGATGTGAACGAGCCGACGATCGAGGACACGATCAAGATTCTGGCGGGCCTGCGCTCGGCGTTCGAGGATCACCACAACGTCAAATACACCCCCGACGCGATCAAGTCGGCGGTGGAGCTCAGCGCGCGCTACATCAACGACCGCAAACTGCCCGACAAGGCGATCGACGTGATCGACGAGGTGGGTGCGATGCAGATGCTGGTGCCGCCGAACAAGCGCAAGAAGACGATCACCCCCAAGGAGATCGAACAGGTCATCGCGACCATGGCGCGCATCCCGCCGAAATCGGTTTCGACCGACGACAAGCTCGCGCTCGCCACGCTCGAAACAGATCTAAAGCGCGTGGTGTTCGGGCAGAATGCGGCGATCGAGAAGCTCAGTTCGGCGATCAAGCTGGCGCGAGCGGGTCTACGCGAGCCAGAGAAGCCGATCGGCAACTATCTGTTCACCGGCCCCACCGGCGTCGGCAAGACGGAGGTGGCCAAGCAGCTGTCTTCGATCCTGGGCATCCCGCTCCAGCGGTTCGACATGTCCGAATATATGGAGCGGCACTCGGTCAGCCGTCTGATCGGTGCGCCCCCGGGCTATGTCGGGTTCGATCAGGGTGGTCTGCTGACCGATGCGGTCGACCAAAATCCGCATTGCGTGCTGCTGCTCGACGAGATCGAGAAGGCGCATCCAGACCTGTTCAACATCCTGTTGCAGGTAATGGACAACGGGCGCCTTACCGACCAGCACGGCAAGTCGGTCGATTTCCGCAACGTCATCCTGATCATGACGACCAATGCGGGGGCCAGCGACATGGCGCGCGAGACGGTGGGCTTCGGTAACCTTACGCGTGAAGGCGAGGACGAACAGGCGGTGCAGAAGATGTTCACGCCGGAGTTCCGCAATCGCCTCGATGCGATCGTGCCGTTCGGCTATCTGCCGACGACTGTGGTCGCCCGGGTCGTGGACAAGTTCATTCTTCAGCTCGAGCTTCAGCTGGCGGACCGCGGCGTCCATATCCAGCTCGATGACGAGTCGAAGGCGTGGCTCACCGAGAAGGGCTATGACAAGCTCTACGGAGCGCGTCCGATGGGCCGTTTGATCCAGGAAAAGATCAAGCAGCCACTTGCCGAGGAGCTGCTGTTCGGGAAACTGGTCCATGGCGGCGAGGTGACGGTGAAGATGAAGGATGGTGCGCTATCGTTCGCGATTGAAAGTGCAGCGCCGAAAAAGCCCAAGAAGAAGGGGAAGGCTGAACCCGTCTCTGCGAAGTAGCAGCGAGACGGCGTCAAGCCGTGTTTATAAGACCCGGCGGCAGCGCTTGCCGCCGGGTTTTTTTGTGCCATAGCCAGCCACGTTTACCGTTCTTTGCCGAACGCGCTTTACGAGGCATGTCATGGGGATACGGGCATATATGCGGTGGGTCATGGTCTTGCTGCTGTGGACGCTCAGCCTGGTGACTGCACCGCCCGCCGCCGCGACCGCCTTCCCTCTGGCGACCTGTCTCGTCCGCGCAGCACCCGGCATGACGGCGCCGTCCCTGTTCAAGACGCCGGAACGATTCGACTGCACCACCCCACAGCGCCGATTCGGCCCGGGTGATTTCTGGGTCCTGTCACAGCCGCTTCCCGCCGCTCAGCTACGCGGCACCAGCGTGCGTATCGGCAGTATCTGGATGACGCGCATCACGCTCTATGTCCGCTATGCCGATGGTGCGATTCGCCATGTCGGCGTCACGCCAAAAACCGCCCATGAGATCCTGAACCTCGGCGCCGTCCTCTCGCAACCGCTGCCGCGCCATGACGCGCCACCGGTACGTCTCCTGTGGCATGTCGAAGGCGCCACGAACCTTCGCGGCGTCATCCTGCAGCCGGCACTGGCGGATCATGGCGAGGCGGCGACGACCGAGATCGTGCGCGGCGCACTTTACGGCGCGTTTGCCGGCATGGCGATCGCGCTGATCGTCTACAATCTGGCGCTCTGGGGAGCGCTTCGCCAGTCCTTCCAGCCAATTTACTGCCTGCTCGTCCTGTGCCTTCTGGCCTATGTATCGACGTCATCAGGTGCTGCGGGCCAAGTCTTTACGGGCCTCGACAATAACGACCGCCAGCGGCTCAACATACTGTTCCTGGCCGCATCCGCCAGCACAGCACTCCTTTTCGCCCGCAGCTTTTTCGAACGCGCCGTGTTTTCGGGTTGGGTACGGCCGCTCAGCAGTGCGGTGATGGTCGGGCTGGTCGGCATGGCGGGGCTCTGGGTTATGCTCGCCCCCCGCGCGATCCATGTCCTCGATACCGGCATGTCGATCGCATATCTGGGGTTCATCGGGGTTGTGGCGATCATCCTGTGGCGCGCGTGGCGCGTCCGCAGCAATTATCTGTGGTTGTTTGCGCTTGCGTGGGGTGCACCGATCGTCATGTCCGGGCTTCGCATCGCCAGCAGCTTCGGGATGGTCGAGCCGAGCCTGCTGGTCGACAATTCGACGGTCATCGCGATGGCGATCGAGGCGCTTCTGTCGAGCACGGCGATTGCCTATCGCATCCTGTTGCTGAGCCGCGAACGCGACGCTGCGCGGGAACAGGAGATCGCGGCGCGCCTGCTCGCCGATACTGACCCGCTGACCGGCCTGCTTAATCGTCGCGCCTTCCTGGCACGCGCGATTGGCCGCCCCGGCGAGCAGACGCTGCTGATCGCCGACATCGACCATTTCAAGCGGGTCAACGAGACGATCGGTCATGATGGCGGCGACGAGGTGTTGCGGGCCTTCGCCCGTGCGCTCCGCAGCGCACTGCCAACCGATACGCTCATCGCGCGAATTGGTGGCGAGGAGTTTGCTATCCTCGTCGATGCCTCGACATCGGTTTCGCCCTGCGCAATCCGCGACCGTGTCCGCGGCCAGTCGATGCCGTACGATATCACCGTCACCGCCAGCATCGGTACATGCACCGGCCCCCTGTTGCACGACGCCGACTGGAAGACGCTCTACCGCGACGCCGACCGCGCCTTGTTCGAGGCCAAAGCGGCGGGGCGCGATCGATCGCGAAGCGCGGTCAGCCTCGTCTCGGCCGCCTGAATGCGGTGCCTGGTGCCGCGGCTTGTCAAAGCGGATTGACGACGTCAGGATGCAGCTTCCGCCGGGGGAATGACGATGCGTAATCGTAAGGCTGGCCTCGCTGTCGCAGCGCTGGTGCTGACGCTCGCAGTAATGCCGCGACCGACGGCGGATATCCGCCTCATCACGCATGACCCGTCCGACCCCGCGCCGCACAGGATGCAGGCTGCCGTCGACCTGGGGCTGATCGGCATATCGGTGCTTTACACCTGGACCGTCGACCGGTTGCGCTAGAATTCGCGGCAAACTCGGCGCGTGCCGGTCACGGCATAGCCTCCGCCGTCGACGCGTCCTTGACCCCCGTCGCGCGCCTGCTCCATAGCAGCACGCATGGAAACGCCGACCGAAGACCTCTCATTCGAAGAGGCATTGAAAGAGCTGGAGACGATCGTGGGGCAGCTCGAGCGTGGCGATACGCCGCTGCAGCAGGCGATCGAGCTTTACGAACGCGGCAACAAGCTGCGCCAGCGTTGTGCCGATCGGCTCGACGCTGCGCAGGCGCGGATCGAAGCGATCCGGCTCGATGCCGAGGGTAAGCCGGCTGGGGTTCGCCCCTTTGCGGCAGGTTGAGCCGCGCATGACGACCTTGCCGCAATCGCTGGCAGAAGCGCTCGCGGAGGTTTCCGCAGAGATCGACGCGCAGTTCGACGTCCTTCTGGCGATCCCCAAAGATCCGCGTGCGGACCTGTATCGCGCGATGCGTCATGCCGCGATCGGCGGCGGCAAGCGGCTACGCCCGTTGCTCGTTTTCGCGACCGCCAGTCTGTTTGGGGTCGACCGTGCTTGTGCGGCGCGGGTGGCCACGGCCATCGAGGCGATCCATGTCTATTCGCTGATCCATGACGATCTCCCGGCCATGGACGACGACGACATGCGTCGTGGCAAGCCGACCGTCCACAAGATGTTCAGCGAAGCATGCGCGATCCTCGCAGGTGACTGCCTTCACGCGCTGGCGTTCGAGATCCTCGCCGACCCGTCAACGCACCCCGATCCGTTCGTGCGCGCCGATCTGGTGCTCGACCTTGCCAAGGCGTCCGGCCCGACTGGCATGGCCGGCGGCCAGATGATGGATCTCGAGGCGGAGAATGCCCGGTTTGATCTCAACACTGTCACCCGGCTTCAGCAGATGAAGACCGGTGCGCTGATTTTGGCGTCCGTCGAAGCAGGCGCCATTCTTGGCAGGATTGCGCCCGAGGGCCGGGTTGGCCTGCGCGGCTATGCGCACGACCTGGGACTTGCCTTTCAAATTGCTGACGATCTGCTCGATGCCGAAGGCGATGAGACGGCGGCGGGCAAACGTCTCCGCAAGGATGCCGGTGCGGGCAAGGAGACATTCCTGTCGCTGCTCGGCGCGGAGCGCGCGCGTGAACAGGCCCGCATGCTTGTCGAGCAGGCGATCGCGCATCTGCACAGCTATGGCCGCGAGGCCGATCTGCTCCGCGAGATCGCACGCTTCGTGCTTGATCGCGACCGCTGACCTCTTCCGGAGACACCGACCATGACGGCAAGCCAAGAGACCGTAAGGGTCGGTGTTTACCCGGGTACGTTCGACCCGATCACGCTAGGCCATATGGACATCATCCGGCGTGGCGCGAAGCTCGTCGACCGGCTGGTCGTCGGCGTCACGACGAACGCCTCCAAATCGCCGATGTTCACGATCGAGGAACGCATGGCGATGGTGAGGCGTGAGGTAGACGGCGTGGCCGGCGAGATCCACGTGGTCGCGTTCGACTCATTGTTGATGGATTTTGCCGAGCGCGAAGGGGCAAAGGTCATCGTCCGCGGTCTGCGTGCCGTCGCCGACTTCGAATATGAATATCAGATGGCGGGGATGAACCAGCAGATCAATCCGCGGGTCGAGACGGTGTTCCTGATGGCGGATGTCGCGCTGCAGCCGATTGCGAGCAAGCTGGTCAAGGAAATCGCGCTCTTCGGCGGGGACATAGCCAAATTCGTGCCGCCTGCCGTCAGTGAAGAGGTCATTGCCCGCGTCAATCAGATCGGCCGCAAGGGAAGTTGACGCGCGCGGGACGCCAGTCGGCAGACGATGTTCAGTTTGGCGCAAGCACGGATTTGTTCTAAGCGGCGGGCTTCAAGGTCGGCCCCGGCCTCATGGCCAATGCGAGTAGGGATTTGATGCGCTTTTTCGCCGGTATGTTTGCGATCCTCGGGTGCCTCGTCGCGGCGCCTGCGTCCGCCCAGATCATCGATCCCGCCGTTGCCGGACGCGCTACCCCGCCGTTGACGACGGACACGCAGAACCTGCTGCTGCTTGACCTGTCGACGGGGGGCCGGGTCACGATCTGGCTTCGTCCCGACGTCGCCCCTTTGATGGTCGAGCGCATCAAAACCCTGACCCGGCAGCATTTCTACGACGGCCTGGCGTTTCACCGGGTGATCGACGGGTTCATGGCACAGGGCGGCGATCCAAAGGGTGACGGTACCGGTGGCTCACCCCTGCCCGACGTGAAGGCCGAGTTCAATTATCTGCCGCACGTTCGCGGCGCGGTGTCCGCGGCGCGTTCGGAAAAGGAAGACAGCGCGAACAGCCAGTTCTTCATCGTCTTTCAGCCGCGCCTCAGCCTCGACAAGAAATATACCGTGTTCGGCCGGGTGATCGACGGCATGCAATATGTCGACGCCATTGAGCGCGGCGAGCCGCCGGCAAACCCCTCGCGTATCCTGCACGCCTATATCGCTGCGGACAGCCCACCGGCCTATGTCGCCGCGCCCGTTACCCCGCCACCGGCACTGGGCGTGCCTGTAACCCTGCCGGGGACCGGCAGCAGCAAGTCGAGGCCAGCACCGGCGGTCGTTGCAAAGCCCAAGCTTGCCAAGAAGGCCCCCGCGAAGAAGTGAGAATCCGTTGAACGTCGACCTTTTCGACTTCGACCTGCCGACCGACCGTATCGCACTCCGGCCCGAAACGCCGCGCGATGCCGCACGGCTGTTGGTCTTAGACGGGGATGCAACACGCGACCTGCGCGTCACGGATCTGGCTGGACAGCTGCGTCGCGGCGACCTGCTGGTGTTCAACGACACGCGGGTCATTCCGGCGCAGCTCGAAGGGCGTCGTGCTGGGATCGAGCAGGACGGGCAGCTCTCGTCCGGGGCGAAGATCGGGGCGACGCTGCACAAGCGCGAGGGGCCGCGGCGCTGGCGCGCCTTCATTCGAAATGCGCGCCGTCTGCGCGATGGGGATCCGATCGATTTTGGCAACGGCGTCGTCGCCCGGGCGGTCGACCGGGCAGAAGACGGCAGCTACGCGCTCGAATTCGCAGGCGACGAACCGATCGAACTGCTGCTCGATCGCGCGGGGCGAATGCCCTTGCCTCCCTATATCGCGGCGAAGCGCCCGACGGACGCGCGCGACGCCGAGGATTACCAGACAATGTTCGCCGCCGAGCCCGGCGCGGTCGCGGCGCCGACCGCGGCGCTGCACTTCACCCCATCGGTGATGGCGGCGCTCGAGGCTGCGGGCATCGGGAAGGCAACGCTGACGCTGCACGTCGGTGCGGGCACGTTCCTGCCGATGAAGGTGGACGATACCGACGATCACCAGATGCATGCCGAATGGGGCCGGATCGATGCCACCACGGCGGACCAGCTGAATGCGGTGCGCGCCGCCGGCGGCCGGGTGATCGCGGTCGGCACGACATCGCTGCGACTGATCGAGAGCGCGACCGGTGACGACGGCATCATCCGCCCGTTTGAGGGCGACACGGCGATCTTCATCACGCCGGGCTACCGCTTCAAGGGGATCGATGGCCTGATGACCAATTTCCACCTTCCGCGATCGACGTTGTTCATGCTGGTATCGGCGCTGATGGGACGCGAGCGGATGCAGGCCGGCTATGCGCATGCAATTGCGGCCAAGTATCGCTTCTACAGCTATGGCGATGCCAGCCTGCTGCTGCCATGACCGGCCCATGTTGATCCCGTTGATCCTGGCTTTGCAGGTCGTGCCTTCCGCTGGGGTCGCGCAACCGCCCGCAACGATCTTTGCCGAACCGGCCGCAATGCTGGTCGCCGCCTGCGATGGGGATCGCGACGCGCGCGTGACCAGGCCCGAACTCGACACTTGCCTCGCGCGGAGCTTTGCGGGCGCCGAGGGCAGCACGACGGGCAAGATCGGCTATATCGCCTATGCCGACTGGTCGCTGAAATGGCTTGGCGATCGCAACGCCCTGCCCAGTCCCTTCGAAGTCG
The DNA here is from genome assembly GCF_000733135.1 of Sphingomonas sp. FUKUSWIS1. Lineage (NCBI taxonomy): Bacteria > Pseudomonadati > Pseudomonadota > Alphaproteobacteria > Sphingomonadales > Sphingomonadaceae > Sphingomonas > Sphingomonas sp. FUKUSWIS1. The sequence continues at coordinate 7,178 of NZ_JPJC01000095.1, read as the reverse complement.
ATCGCGACGGCGATAACGCGATCACCCTTGCCGAGCTTCAGGCCCGATTTGCGCAGTTCTTTCTCCGCTTCGACCGCAACCGGGACGGTGTGCTCGTGCGCGAGGAGCTGCTCACGATCAGAAGCTTCGCCCCCAACGCCCCACCGCGCGGCAAGCGCCGTTAATGGATCATCCCGTGTCCCTTCGTTTCGACTTCACCATTTCTGCCACCGATGGCGCAGCACGCACGGGCCAGATCGCGATGCAGCGCGGCGTGATCCGTACCCCCGCCTTCATGCCGGTCGGCACCGCCGCGACGGTCAAGGCGATGAAGCCCGACGACGTGGCGGCCGCGGGGGCCGACATCATCCTCGGCAACACCTATCATCTCATGCTGCGTCCCGGAGCGGAACGTGTCGCGCGACTGGGCGGGCTTCACGGCTTCATGGGCTGGTCGAAGCCGATCCTGACCGACTCGGGTGGGTATCAGGTGATGAGCCTCGCGGATCTTACCAAGCGGTCCGAGGAAGGGGTGTCGTTCAAATCGCATCTCGATGGCACCCGCCACCTGCTCAGCCCCGAACGGTCGATCGAGATCCAACGATTATTGGGGTCGAACATCGTCATGGCGTTCGACGAGCTTGTCCCGACGACCTCGACGCGTGAAGTTCAGGCCGCGGCCATGGAACGATCGATGCGCTGGGCGAAGCGATCGCGCGACGCCTTCGATGCAGGCGGTGCCCATGCGGAGAACAACGCGATCTTCGGAATCCAGCAAGGCGCGCTGAATGAGTCGTTCCGCAAATCGTCGGCGGACGCGCTGATCGATATCGGCTTCGATGGCTATGCGGTCGGCGGATTGGCGGTCGGCGAAGGACAGGAGGCGATGTTCGGATGCCTGGATTTCGCCCCCGGACAATTGCCCGCCGACAAACCCCGCTATCTGATGGGCGTCGGCAAGCCTGACGATATCGTGGGCGCTGTCGAGCGCGGAATCGACATGTTCGATTGCGTCATGCCGACCCGGTCAGGGCGAACCGGCCAGGCGTTCACGCGCAAGGGGCCGATCAACATCCGCAACGCCCGGTTTGCCGAGGACCAGTCGCCGCTGGCGGCCGACTGTGCCTGCCCGGTCTGCGCCACCTGGAGCCGGGCCTATCTGCATCATCTCGTCCGCGCGGGCGAGATGCTGGGCGCGATGTTGATGACCGAACACAATATCTGGTTCTACGAAACGCTGATGGCAGATCTGCGCGCTGCGATCGCCGCCGGTACATTGACGAAGTTCGCAAATGATTTCCGAGCGGAGTATGGTCGGAAATCGAGTTAGGAGAGTGACGTGACCGACCCCATCACAACGGCTGCCGACGACGATACCCCCAACGAAATCCTCGCCGCAGCCAAGGAAGCAAAGCTTCACGCCGAAGCCGCAGCAAAGGCGACCGTCGAGAAGGCGAAGACCTGGCCGCTTGCAAAGATCGGGCTTGGCGTCGGCATAGGATCTGCCGCCATCGCCGGCGCGGTGCTTTTTAACCGCTCGCGTACCCAGAAGTAAGGACACAGATGCGCCTCCTCCGCTACGCCTTGCTGCTTGGTGCAGCCTGTTGTCCTGCAGCGGTGGTGGCGCAGTCCGCCCCCCCCAAATCTACATCGAACGTGTCGGTAAAACCGCTCGCCTTCACCGAACGCGTGCTGGCCAACGGTTTGCGTGTCTACGCCATCCGGGACACGGCGACACCCAACGTTTCGGTCCAGGTCTGGTATGACGTCGGGTCCAAGGACGATCCCAAGGGCCGGTCCGGCTTTGCCCATATGTTTGAACATCTGATGTTCAAATCGACCCGCAATCTGGTGTCTGAACAGATGGACCGGCTGACCGAAGATGTTGGCGGGTATAACAATGCCTCGACCAACGACGACTATACGAATTATTACGAGGTGGTTCCGGCCAATCACCTGCAGCGTCTGCTGTTTGCAGAGGCCGACCGGATGGCGAGCCTTGTGGTCGAACCTAAAAGCTTCGCGTCTGAACGCGACGTCGTGAAGGAGGAGCTTCGCCAGAGCACCCTTGCCCGGCCCTATGGCAAGCTGTTCTCGCTCTATTATCCCGCGCTTGCCTATGCACGACATCCCTATGCACGTGGTACGATCGGCAGCCTGGAAAATCTCGAAGCCGCCGGCATCGACGACGTCCGCGCCTTTCATGCAACCTATTATCGACCCGACAATGCGGTTCTGGTCGTCTCGGGCAACTTCGAGCCGGCACAGCTCGATCGCTGGATCGACACCTACTTCGCCCCCATCAAGAAGCCGAGCGGGGAAATTCCTCGGGTAACGGTCGCCGAGCCGGCCCGTACCCAAGCCGTGACGCGTACCGTCTACGAGCCCAACACGCCGCTCCCCGCGGTGCTGATCAGCTATCATATCCCGGCGGACCGCGCTGCCGACATCCCTGCGCTCAGTCTCCTGAAAGCGATATTGTCGGAGGGCGAAAGCTCGCGGCTCTACGAAAGCGTCGTCTACCGCGACCAACTTGCGCAGTCCGCCGACGCCATGATCGACAGCAAGCAGTCGACCGGCAATCTGGTCGTCTACGCCATCATGGCCGGGGGCAAGAGCGTCGACGCGGGTGAAGCCGCGCTCAAGCGAGAAATCGCACGGCTGCGCGATGCCCCCGTCACGCCTGCCGAACTGGCCGAGGCGAAGAACGAAATTCTGACAGCGTCGATCATCGCCCGGGAAACCGCCGAAGGAAAGGCGAGCACCCTTGCGTCATCGGTGATCGTGGATGGTGATCCGCGCGCCGCAGACCGCCAGCTCGCGGCCATTGCGCAGGTCACGGCCGCAGATATCCAGCGCGTCGCACGGACCTATCTGGCTGACGCGCAATCCGCGACGATCCGGTATCTTCCGCTCGATGCCAAGCCGGCCGCGACGCGGGTCGCGACGATCGATGTGGCTCCCAGCGTCCACGTCGCCGATCTTAAGGCGCCCGCCAACGTCGAGATCGTTACCCCCGCCGCCGAAGGACAGCGCGTCCTTGCCCCCGCCCCCGGTACACCGATTTCGCCGACCCTGCCCCAGCCGATCTCGACGCAGCTCGCCAATGGCATGCGGCTTATCACCGTAGAGCGGCACGATCTGCCGATCGTCACCGCCTATCTCGTTACCGGTGGCGGCGCGGCAACCGATCCTGCCAATCAAGCAGGCGTCAGCAGCTTGGCGGCCGAGTTGCTGACCAAAGGCACGCGCACGCGAACGGCCACGCAGATAGCACGGGAGATCGAAGGCCTTGGCGGATCGATCGGCAGCGATGCAGGCAGCGACGGTGCCTCCGTCGACGTCACGGTGAAGGCTGATCAGCTTGCCCCCGCGCTGTCGATCCTCGCCGACGTGGCGATGCACCCTGCATTCGCGCCCGACGAAATCGAACGGGCACGGACGCAGCAGGTCGACGCAGTATCACTCGCGCTCAAGAATCCGGCGCAGCTGGCCGCACTGGTCGCCGATCGGGCGGTTCTAGGCACGTCTGCCTATGGCGCGCCGGTCGGCGGAACGCCGATCTCGTTGAAGGCGATCACCCGGGCCGACATCACCGCGGCCTATGCGCGCAGCTTCAGCCCCGATCAGGCTACGCTCATCATGGTCGGCGACGTCACCGCGGCGCAGGCGAAGACGCTGGCCGACGCCCAATTCGGCCCTTGGAAGAAGACCGGCGCGGCGACGACACCCGGCATGCCGATCGATTACCCGGCGCCTCGCGTGATCGTCGTCGACATGCCCGATGCGGGCCAGGCTGGCGTCGTCGTCGCCCGGCCGGCGATCGCGCGCACCGACCCCCGCTATTATTCGCTGGCGGTAGCGAACACCGTACTTGGCGGAGGCTTTTCTTCACGGCTGAACCAGGAAATCCGGATCAAGCGCGGTCTGGCCTATGGCGCCGGCAGCACGCTGGACGCGGGGAAGACACAGGGAACGATTGCCGCGCGGACACAGACCAAGAACCCTACCGCAACGGAAGTGGTCTCGCTGATCGCAACTGAACTGGCGGGCATGGGCAAGGCGCCCGTATCCCCGGGTGAACTGGAAACGCGCAAGGCGGTACTTGTTGGGAATTTCGGGCGCGGGATCGAGACGACGTCCGGCGTTGCGGGAATTTTGGGATCTTATGTCCAGAACGGCGTCAGCGTCGATGAACTGCAGCAGTTTACGGCAAAGGTTGGCGCAGTTGATTCCGCGTCGGTCCAAACCGCAGCCGCGGCGCTGCTCGATCCCAAAAAGGCCAGTATTGTGGTTGTCGGCGATGCCAGGCAGTTCGCCCCCTCGCTCCGTCAAGCCTACCCGCAGACCGAGCTGATCCCCGAGGCTGCGTTAAAGCTCGATACCGCCGCACTTAAATGACTCTCGTCGGGACACACGCGGGCATTCGGTAGCGGAACGATAGGGTTTCCTGCAATATGGCTGGCCGTCTTTGATGACGGTGGCGCAAGGATAGCGGGATTTTGAACACGACGCGCTGGGCCTCCCGGTCATCGAGACGGCGATGGTTGCCGGTGGCCATATCCGGCGTGATCGCGTCGACCGCGCTGTTTGCGCACGCAGCGTTCCGTGACGCGCCAAGGGATGCCGGGACACCTTTGCGTGGCGGCAATGGCGAGGGGCGCCATAGCAATGCTCTTGAGAGCATTCCCAGGGACTTTGGGGCTCCCGTCCCCGGAGTGACGGGAACGACCGCCCTCCCCAAGGTGCCCAGATCCGTTAATGTTCCTACGAGGGATACCGGCGTCATGTCAGGACGTCCCTTTTCGATGACGGGGACGAGTGCCGCGGACAGGGCGCGGGCGTTGTTCTGCCTGACGATGGCAATATATTACGAGGCCGCGTCCGAGCCTGATGCCGGGCAACGCGCGGTCGCGCAGGTCATTCTCAATCGTGTCCGCCATCCCGCCTTCCCGGCAAGCGTCTGCGGCGTGGTCTATCAGGGGCCGCATTCGGGCGGGGCACCGACTGCATGTCAGTTTAGCTTTGCCTGTGACGGTGCCACCGCGCACGCGCCGGCCAGGTTTGCCTGGGTCCGGGCTGAGCGGAATGCGGCGATGGCTTTGGCGGGCTATGTCTACACTCCGGTCGGACTGGCAACGCATTATCATACCTATGCCGTCACGCCGCCCTGGAGCCGTAGTCTGGTGATGACGGCGGTCGTCGGTGCACATTTCTTCCACCGGTGGCGAGACTATTGGGGCACCGTTGCTGCCTTTAACCAGCACTATCTCGGTCACGAGCCCGTGCCAGGCGGGGCCACCGGGGCGGCATTTGCAGTACTCTCGACCACAGCGCTGCCTGATAGCGCGGGTGGCACCAGAGGCGATTCAGGTCCGGCTGACACCATGTCGGCGACGGTTCCAACAAGTGCGGTCGCTCGTGCGTCGACGCCAATCGAAGCGGATCGATTACCGCCCGCGCCGGAAATCCTCGACAAATGGAAGGATACAGGTGGAGTGCGCTGACGGTGCGGCGTGTAGCCACGCTCAAACGCTAAATATGGAAACGGCCGCCGATGGCGGCGGCCGTTCTAAGCCGATCTTATTCGGCGGGGATCATCGGGGTATTTGCCATGCGCTCGCCACCGGGAGGGGCAGCTTCGCGGGCGGCGCGCAACGTCTGCGTGCGCTCGGCACGGTTGGCCATGTCATCCCAGGCCTTTTCGGCACGGCGGCAGCGGTCGCGGACATTGTCGAGCGAGGCGGCATCGCCGTTGCGACGCTCTTCTTCAGCGCGGGCCCGGTAGAATTCTGGATTATCGGCCATGCTGCTGCGCTCCTGAGGAACTAGAGGAAGTAGGCGCGGCGGCCATAAGAGCCGCCGCGCCGCGACCGAAATCAGTCATCGGCGGACAAGTCCGCCGACAGCCTCAGTCGGCCGGCTGGAGGTTCACAGCCGACTGCTTGCCGCGCTTGTCGGGCTCGAGCTCGTAGGTGACGCGCTGGTTCTGGTTCAGCGTCGGCATGCCGGCGCGCTCAACCGCGGTGATGTGCACAAATGCGTCGTTGCCACCGCCATCGGGAGCGATGAAGCCATAGCCCTTGTCGGCGTTGAAGAACTTTACGGTGCCAGTGATAGCCATGCGATGGCTCCTTCTTTGTTATGGGGCAATCCGAGGTTCGGACCGCCCGATGCCGCGGAGCAGGGAAAGAAGGAGAAAGGTGCCGCAAAGCGCCAAGAACCGTCGATATGCGACTGTAGCAAATCTCCATATGGGCCAGACGACCCGAAATTGCAAATCTGGCGGTGTTTTTAGACGACCATTACCATCAGAAAGTCCTCCCGCAGCACCAAGACCGGCGGCGTAACATATCGCCGCCGGCCCCGGTCATTAGCGGCAGCGTGCCGGGGTGTTGCCGCGATCGACCGCGCGTCCGGCGAGCGCGCCGCCGGCGGCGCCGAGCACGGTGCCGAGAAGTCCCGAACCGCCGGGCGCGATCACGTTGCCGAGCACGCCGCCGGCCACGCCGCCGACGATCAGACCGGTCGTCCCGTCGTTGCGGCGGCAATAATAGCGGCCGTCATTGCCGCGATAGATGCGGTCGTTGTTCGACAGGCGGCGTTCGCGGTAGCGGCGGTCGTCGCGGTAGTAGCGGCCGGCGTCGTAGCTGCCATAGGCGGGGTCGGGCCGGTTATAGTCATAGGACCGATAGCGCGGGTCGACGCCGTAGCGGTCGCCGCCACCGCCGACGCAGCCGGCGATCAGGGTGGAGGCGGCCATAAGGCCCAGCGTCATAGCGCGCATTTCGTGTCCTTTCAGGGGTTTGTCGGTATCACCTCAATGCTCGGCGCCGGCCTTGGTTGCCGGCGCCGGCGCACTCAGTCCTGCAGACCCGCGGGAACGGTGCCGCCATTCTTGGCCAGTTCGCGCATCACGGCCTTGTGCAGCCAGATGTTCATTTCCGCGCTGCCGTCCTTGGCACCGGTATAGCCGAGCTCGGTGGCCAGTTCCTTGCGGTTGTCGAGGCTGGAGTCGAGGTCGAGCAGCTTCATCAGGTCGACGATCGAGCTGCGCCAGTTGAGGTCCGAATTCTTGCGCGACGCCATGCCCGAGAGCACCGCCTCGACATCGACCGGCTGGGTGGCGGCGGGGGCGGTCTGCGGAGTGGGCGCTGCCGGCGCCGCGGGGGCGGGCTTCGGGGCGATGGCGGCGGGGG